>JBFHGX010000001.1:0-101965 GCA_041582875.1 Bacteroidales bacterium
AAAGAAACGACTCCAACTTCTTTGGTTTTCTAGTATGCTTTTCATATTCTCGGCCTTGCTGGTTAGGTTGATAGTAAACCTTGAAGAGGCGGTTTTGATGAAAGCTTTTCGTCTTGTGTTTAATTATCAGCCGTTTGGAAATATTTGGAATTTGATGGCATAACTAACTGGAGTGATTTCAAAGTGGTTATTGTATATTCAATCGGCCCGTTATTTAGTTTTTTAACAGGTTTAATCCTAATCAGAGTTTTAGATAAGAGTAAATATTTGGGGTGGAAACTGCGTTTATTCTTGACTTGGATAGCTTTTGTTTTGATTCACCTTCTACCCCTTGGAATGTTGTCTGGGGTCTTATTTAGTCAGGATTTTGGGTTTGCTTCCACTAATTTTTTCATGACTCCGCTCTTTCGTGGAGCTATATCCGCAGCCATGTTGGTTTTGGCAATATATTTTCGTCCGCTGTGGTTAAAACTGTTTTCTAGAGCCGCTTATAGTCATCGGATTATCGATCATAAGGAAACCTTTATAAAATGGGTGTTTATACGGTCGTGGGGTTTGGGATTTTTGGTATTGTCATTTTTTGCCAGTATCGGAAACTACTGGTCCTGGTTGACTCAAATTGCATTAATGGGGTTCGTTATATTGCCTTTTTTTAACTGGACTACCCCTAAACTCAAGCTGAGACTAACCAAACTGGGAGGTGAAGAAATTTTCAAATACAAGATTACGCCTTATCTTTATTCAGCTCTAATAATCGCTTTATTGGTGTTAGCCCAAGTCTTGATGAATTTTTTGTCATAAGGCCTTTATTCAATAAGCATTGTTTTGAAAATAGCACCTACCAGTAATCAATTCATTGGTCTAATGACCTATCTTTGGAATTTTGAACGATTATGTTGATAATAGTCATTTTTTTGGCTTCAATTTTTAGCTGTACTTTAGTTATTTCAAGTGCTATTTCACTGTTGGAAAATGAAAAGCGAGCAGCTTTCATTTTTAGTTTGTTAGCGATTGTAAGTTTTCTCTTTCCCATAGCTTTTTTGCTGATAAGTCTTGATTCGGTTGTTATTCTGTTTTTTTTCTACTTGTTTTTACTGATAATTATTGGAGTTTTATTTCTTCCCATTGATTTTGGCAAGCCTAAAAATATTTCAAATCCTGATTTCCAAATTGACGAGCGCGATATCATGTTTAGTCGCAATGAGTTAAAACCAAATACCTCTAGGTTTAATGAGTATTATGCAAAAAATCCAGAACACAGGAAGAAAGACGATAAATTCAGAATAAAGCCCGGGCTACTGTCACCAAAATCCTTGAGATTCAATCCTTTTGGCTTTGCTGCTGCAGATGCCAGTTTCCAAACAGTTGATTTACTTAAAAATGCAGTTAGTGAGACTGTTACTGTTGAAAAACAAGATATTGATCCTGTGGTGTTAACCGAATTCATCTTACAATGGACCAATAAGCTGGGTGCGCTTGATGTGGGAATTTGCGAAATGAAAAATGAACATTGGTATTCACATAAAGGTAGGAGAGAAGAGTATGGCAACGAGATTCTTCCTGAGCATAAGTATGGGATTGCTTTTACAGTGGAAATGAACCAAACCATGGTTGATGCTGCCCCATCGACTTCTATTGTTATGGAATCAGGCCAACAATACCTGGAATCAGGAAAAATTGCGGTACAAGTGGCCAAATTTATGCGCAACTTAGGCTGGGAAGCCAGAGCTCACATCGATGGAAATTATCGGGTGATTTGTCCTCTGGTAGCTCGTGATGCAGGCTTGGGAGAAATTGGTCGAATGGGACTTTTATTGACTCCCAAACAAGGCCCCCGTGTTCGAATAGGAGTAGTAACCACCAATATACCTTTGATTGTTTCAAAGAAAAAGGCTGATGATTCTGTGACTAAATTCTGTGTAATCTGTAAAAAATGTGCAGATGTTTGTCCTAGTAGTTCAATCTCTTTTACCGATCGGGAGATAATTAATGGATCCTTGCGCTGGCAAATTAACTCTGAAAGTTGTTTTACTTATTGGTGTACAACTGGAACCGATTGTGGTAGGTGCATGCGATCATGCCCTTATGCGCATCCCGATAACTTCCTTCATAATGTTGTTCGCTGGGGAATTCGTCATTCATGGTTGTTCCGGCATTTGGCCCTTAAAATGGATGACTTGTTTTATGGTCGAAAACCCATAGAGAAACCGTTGCCTGAATGGTTAAATGATAAGTAAATCTAACACATCCTGTAAATCAAAATAATTAATATCTAGTTATTTAAAAAGTGAATAGTGTGCAATATTCATACTTAATGATTTTTGTTACTAACGGTTTCGTATAGTTGCAAAAAATGTACTCCGGTGGCTAAAGATGAAGATCCAGATATCCATTACACAAAGTCAGTGCTGATAGGACTTCAATTTCCATCGGGTACTACCAAAAGTGAATCACATAGTATTCGGGTGCCTGAAGGTGAGGATCCAAAAGTCAGGGTAATGGTTTACTAATTCAGTCGTATATTCTTGAAATAACACCTTAGTGGGGTTCTATTCGGTTTTAATCTGCACAATCTTGCCCTGATCACTTAAGCGAATAATATGGGACTGATAATCTTTTGAAATCTGTAACCGATAAACATATCCTGGCATTCCCGGCGCCTCTATCCGTTCCTTGTATTCAGACCACTTCCAACTGCCAAACTGTGATGACAGCAAAGCTTGGCGTACATTTTCAGGAAGTTTGACCATGGGGGTTCTAGTTTCGAACCAAACTCCATAACGATTATACAAGGCTCGGCTGTTTTCGTCATTGTTATAAAACTCGACTTCGTAGTTGGCCGGTTGGTCAAATTTATAAACCACAACAGTCCTTGGCTGATACCATCCATTGTAGTAGGATGGTCCGTAGTCCTCATACCAATAGGTAACACTGGTAACATACCACATTTTAACAAAGGCATTGGGGTAACGCACTTTAAATTCATTGCGTACACTTTTAGGTACGTCGTTGGTCTCGATAGCTTGTCTGTAGCTTTTTGATCCCTGTCCATAAAAGCATATACTTAAAAACATAACTAAAACATACAGCAATATTTTCCTCACCATTTTTGCTTTTTGGCAAAGCTACAATTATAAAAATCGATTTCCATGTTGAGATTCAAATCTTTATTACATATTTTTAAAGTAACTTTACGCCTTAGTTTCTATATTAAAGGATGTTTTTGTATAGTTTTGTATCCGTTATCGTAATATTAACAATTTGGAATGGATCACCAGCAAGTAAATAAGGATCAGTATATTCCCAATGTTTTTGCTAATAAGGAAGAGCTATATCATTCATTGATTGATGATTCGCTGGATGGTTATTATGTAAGTGATGCTCAAGGGCGTCTTCTTTTTGCAAATAATGGGCTGGCTCAAATTCTTGGATTTAGTGATGCAAGCCAATTAATCGGGTACGATTTTTTTAAAATCATACCCTCCGACAAACTAAATAAACTTAAAAGTAAGCTCGGTGAGGCACTTAAAAATAAATTATCAGAATTACCAATCAGAACAAGGGTTTATCGGAAAGATGGCTCACTGGCTACCATTGAAATAAAGCCAGTATTCATATTCAAGAATAATATACTCATAGGTACACGGGGTATCGTATTAGACATCACCCAGCGAATGGATGTTGAAAAGAAACTTCAGGAAAATGAAAAACGTTTTTCAGCTTTATTTGAGAATGCCAACGCCGCCATTTTCACCATGGAAGGTGATATTTTTACCGATTGTAATCAAATGACCGTTTACATGTTTGGATGTGAGAGTAAACAAGATATTGTTAATCATTACCCATGGGAGTTTAGTCCTGAATTTCAGCCCGACGGCACAGATTCTGGTAGCAAAGCCAAAGAAAAAATTCAAGCCGCATTACAAGGATATCCTCAATTGTTCTATTGGAAGCATTGTACTAAAAATAAAGTTCCGTTTGATGCTGAAGTTTCGCTTAATGCTGTAGAAGTAAATAAAAGGATTGTAATACAAGCCATCGTTAGGGATATTTCTCATCGTATTAAGGCTGAAGAAGATCTAAAGCATAGTGAAGAGAAGTTTCGAAGTCTTTTCGAAAATGCAAGCATTGGGTTATACCAAACCACACCTGAAGGAGAAATCACTATGGCCAATCAGGCCGCAATTAGGATGTTGGGGTGTAAAAGCCTGGATGAATTGAAGCGACGCGACTTGGAACGTGAAGGTTTTGGTCCCAGCTATTCGCGGCAGCAATTTAAAAGTCAGATTGAACAGAATGGTGAAATCATTGGAATAGAAGCTGTTTGGAAGAAAACGGATGGAACTGATGTATATGTCCGCGAAAGCGCCAGGGTGATTCGTGATAGTCAGGGTAATTCTTTGTACTACGAAGGAACGGTTGAAGATGTAACAGCTCGTCGAAATGCGGAAAGGCAATTAATTGAGAGCGAAAAACGGTTTCGTCAGCTTAATGCTACAAAGGATAAGTTTTTCTCAATAATCGCGCATGATTTAAAAACTCCTTTCAATAGCATTGTGGGGTTTAGCCAACTATTGTTAGAAGATGCCGAAGACAATAATACTCAGGAGGTGTTAAAATATGCTCAGATTATTTTAAATTCCTCTGAACGTGCTATGGGATTATTAACTAACCTGTTAGATTGGGCGCGATCGCAAACAAATAGGATGGAGTTTAATCCAAGGCTTATTGACTTGTCGATGCTTTTGCAGCGTGTACTTCAATTGTTTCAAGATGAGTTTAATCGAAAATCGTTACATATTACAACCGATATTCCTGATCATATTAATCTCATGGCAGATATGGCCATGATTGAAACGGTATTAAGAAATCTCATCTCGAATGCCATAAAATTCACACCATCGCATGGCCATATTGAAGTTACGGTTGCAATCGAAGGCGGTGAAGTGTTGATTTCAGTTAGTGACTCTGGTGTTGGAATGAGTGAAGAATCTATAGAGAAGCTATTTAAAATAGAGGAAAGTTTTTCTACTTCAGGTACAAACCATGAGCAAGGTACCGGTTTGGGGTTGATTTTATGTCATGAATTCGTTCATAAACACAATGGAAGAATTTGGGTTAAAAGTGCTGTTGGTCATGGTAGTGTGTTTTGTTTTGGGATCCCAATCAAAGGTTAATTTAGTCTTTCGTTAAGTTGAAAAGTCAAAATAATATGTATCTTTGAACATCTAATCTCGATCTTTTTTTTTGCCAATAGGCAGAGTATTGTGTTAGAAATGATTGATAATAAGGATGAAGAGCGATTCTCCATGGTATTCAATTCGTTCACAATTAAACATGTATCTTTTGAGGACAACTATTTTATCTTACATCACGAAACTTGAACCGGCTTTTGATGATAAATAACTACAAGGATAAATCTAAAGAAGAACTAATAGTTGAGTTGTTGAAGTTACAACAAGAGTTGCTTTCATTACGTGAAGAACAAGGTGAAAGAGCATCGTCTGAAACAAATTTCACGACTGAACCCCAAGTCGCGCGGATTATTGAATTAGAAAAAGCCAAAGAAAAACTCCATCAATCAAATCAAATAATTGAAGGTATCATTCATGCCATTCCTGTTCGCGTATTCTGGAAAGATAGAAACTTAAATTACCTTGGGTGCAATGCACTTTTTGCACAAGATGCCGGTTTATCCGACCCGAAGGATATAATTGGCAAAAATGATTTTGATCTGAAATGGCGCAATTTGGCTGCTATGTATCAGGCGGATGATTTAGAAGTTATTACCAAGGGGCAATCCAAGTTAAATATCGAAGAACAATTGATGAATGCTGAGGGTAGGGTTCTTACCTTATTAACCAATAAAACCCCATTGAGAGATGCCAATGGTGAAATCAATGGTGTTTTGGGTTCTTTTATGGATATCTCTCAACTTAAACAATCGGAAAAAGCACTACGAAATAGTGAAAACAGGTACCGCGCATTTCTTAATGCAGATACAGATATGATGTTTGTTAAGGACAACCAATTCAGATATAAAGTCGTTAACAAAGCCATGGCTGACTTTTTCGGGAAAACAAAAGAGGAAATGATTGGAAAAACAGATCATGAATTGGCCGATGAAAAAATGATTTTCCCCTGTAAGTCATCTGATATTAAGGCTTTGGAAGCCAGTTCATCTTTTACAGTCGAGGAGCTATTGGGTGATCGGTTTTGTGAAACAACAAAGTTCCCCATTATACTCGATGACAATGTTATTGGTATTGGCGGCATTATTCGAGACGTTACCGATCGGAAGCGTGCTGAAGAAGCACTTCAGCTTAGCGAAGATAAATACCGTACAATGGTTGAGTTTTCAAATGATTTGATCTGGATGCTGGATACGCAAGGAAATTTTACTTTTTTCAATGATATGGTATCCAAAACCACAGGACTCGATAGAGATCAGTGGTATGGTAAATCATTTATTCCATTGGTTTTTGAAGAACAACTCCCCCAAATAATGGATGTGTTTAATCGGAATTTAGCTGGAGAACCATGTAATTATGAACTTTATTTTAAAAAATCGGATAAGGAAATTTTAACCCTTGCTGTAAATACTTCTCCCATCATTATTTTTGGTAAAGTAGATGGAATAGTAAGTTTTGCTCGTGATGTTACAAAGCAGAAGCAATCGGAAATAAAACTAAAGAACACCTTATGGAGATATCAGGCTTTGTTGGAAGCCATCCCCGATATGATGTTCTTATTCAATGAAGAAGGAATAATTGTTGAATTTCATTCTGAAATTAACGATGACCTGTATACTACTCCCGAAAACTTTTTAGGGAAAAAAGTATCTGATGTTTTATCAGAAAAATTAGGTAGACTTACCATGGATAACATTAGCCTGGTGCTTACGGATGGTCAGCCTCGCCATTGTACCTATAGTGTGGAAATTAATGGGGTTGAAAAACATTTCGAATCACGATACGTTTCTTGTGGTGGTGGCCAGGTTTTGTCTATTGTACGGAATATTACCGATCGTTTTAATTTTGATAAAGAATTGATTGCAGCGAAAGAAAAAGCGGAAGAGAGTGATAAGTTAAAGTCAGCATTTTTGGCCAATATAAGTCATGAGATACGTACTCCCATGAATGGGATACTTGGTTTTTCTGAATTATTAAAAGAGCCTAGCCTTTCAGGAGAAGAACAACAGGAATATATTCAATACATCGAAGAAAGTGGTTCTCGAATGCTTAACATCATTAATGACATCGTTTTGATTTCAACCATCGAGTCAGGCCAGATTGAAGTTAAAATGGAAAAGCTGGTTGTTAATGACCAATTTGAATTGCTTTTGTCTGAATTCTCAGGTATTATTGTTAATAAAGGTTTAAACCTTTTGTTTAAGAAGCCTGTTGGTGAAGATATTACCGTGATTCAAACAGATCCAGTTAAGTTTAAAACAATTTGTACTCAGTTGATTCAAAATGCGATTAAATATAGCGAGAAAGGCACCATTGAAATTGGGTTTTGTACAAAGGATAAGCAAGTAGAGTTTTTTGTAAAAGATATGGGTATAGGCATTTCACCGGAACGACAAGAAGCTATATTTGAACCTTTTGTGCAAGCTGATCTCACCAACAAAATGGCCCGTCAGGGTGCTGGTCTGGGGCTCACCATTACCAAAGCATATGTGGAAATGCTTGGTGGAATAATTTGGGTGGAAAGTCAATTTGGGAAAGGATCTACTTTCCATTTTACCATCCCTATTTAATTTGGATTTTATTAACTCAATATCAACTCATTATAATCTAAAAATGAATCTTATACATGATGTTTGGGATTAAGTTTAGCTGAGTATATATTCCTACCTCATCTTTGTATTCATCGTAATACTCCTCAATAGGGGCTTGGTTATTGAAAACATTGTATAAGTCTAGGTAAATTTCGTGCCGCACACTTGGCCTGTTAATTATATAGCTTACCGTTAGATTCATTTGGTAGACATCTCCCAGTCGATTTTTGTAGGCGTTGTTAGTGTTGTAAACCGTATGTTTTTCTGCCCGAGATTTTTCCAGGTCAACAGGTAAATATCGATTTCCTCCATTAATAAAAAGTTTGGTATTCACACTCAGCTTATTGCTTTTTTCGGGTTTCCCTACAGGGAACTCCTTGCCTATTAAAAAGTTAGCCGCATAGCTGGCATTGTAACGCGTGTTGCGCCAAACGTCATCCATCGCCTTGTATTTTGAATCGAACAAAGAGGCTGTAAGCATGATGTAGTAACCATTAAAGAAATATCGTTCAACGGTGAGTTCTAAACCGTAGTTTTTTCCTTTACCATGACTTACCAGGGCTTTATCTACATAGCCATGCGATTCATTTATCAATGAAAAAAAACTTGTATCGATATTTTCGATGGGGACACTGTTTAGATTTTGGTAGTATGCTTCTAGGTTGATATTCCATTTTTCGTTGAGCCTGTTTTCATATCCCAAAACATAGTGGTCTGATTTAGTTAAATCCAAATTGACGTTGGGTTGCGAAGGCAAACCCTGTTCATCGTATACAGTATGGTAGTAAGTAACAATACTTTCCACCATGCTGTGTTTACCAAATCCAAAGCTCAAGTTTTGCGTGGGGGTAAATTGCCAATTGATGGCCAAGCGTGGTTCGATTGCTGACGCATTATTCAATAAAAATTGGGTGTAGTGTATTCCGGAAACAAGCATCAATTGTGTTGAAATACGGTATTTCCAAGAGACAAAACCTTGAATCAGCCCGGCATCCTTGTTTAAGAATATACCATTCTCCCATTGGGCAAAATCGTCTGTGAGGTAATCATTTTTCATGTTGTAAACAAAATGATCGTAATTAAACCCTGTAGTTATGGTATGATGTGCATTTATTTTCTGATTGTATGTAAGCGATCCTCTATAGGTAATCTTATTCCAATATCCTGAAGCTGATTGTTGCATAGCGCCTTCGTTCATTTGATGCTCGTTGTATTCGCTTCCATTTTTAGATGCACTTACTGAAGACGTAAGTGATGTATAGGGTGAAAAGAGATAAAAATGATTGATTCCAATCGTCCCCATATGCGACGCATATTCCTCTTGCTCCATAACTACTTCCTGTAAATCAGTCCATTCGTCATTTATGCCACTTTTTCCACCTAAACCGAAAACATTAAATGTACCTGCTTTTGCTGTCGGAAGATTAATTTTAAAAGTGAGGTCTTGGTACTTGGGAACGCCTCCAAAGTCAACAATTCCAGCATTATCCAGCAGGCCAAGCGATGAATATCGATAGTTAAAAAGATATGATCCAGAATAACCGGATTTGAAGGGGCCTTCTGCGGCCAAATCAACTCCTAGCACACCCAATCCCACGGTGTATTCAGGTTTCTCATTATTTCCGGTTCGGAGCCTGACGTCAAAAATACCTGAAATGGCGTTGCCATATTCCGGAGCAAATGCACCAGTATAAAAATCTGAATTGGCCAACATGTTGCTGCTCAGAGCACTAATAGGACCACCTGTGGTGCCCTCATCACTAAAGTGATTGGGATTGGGAATGTCAACTCCTTCCATTCTCCATAAAATGCCTTTGGGTGAATTACCTCGGACCACAATGTCATTGTTTCCCAAAGGGTCGCTGGTGACTCCTGCAAATGCAGAAACCATTCGCGAAGGATCGTCCAGTGATCCAGCAAAACGCTGTGTTTCTTCCACCGTTACCTGTCGGGCACTGATAATTGACATTTCATTGTTTAACTGTCCCTTTTCGGATGTGGATGATATCACAACTTCGCCCAAACTGATAAGTGATTCTTGCAACTGAAGCTCCAAAAAAACTTCTTTTCCGGTACCAACCGTGATGTTAGAAATAGTTCTGCTCTCATAGCCTAGGTAGGAGAGTCGCAATGAAATACGTCCAACGGGGACATTTTCAATGGTAAAATAACCATCCTCATTGGTGGAGGCTCCCAAGGGTGGATCCGTATCCACAATGAGTACGTTTACTCCGAATAATGGCGCTTGAGTGTCTTGATCAACGATAATCCCACGCACAGTTTGTGAATAGTGGTTGGCAATAGTGTTGAATACGATCAAAAAAAATATGACTGCGATAAAAACGATTTTTTTCATTCTTTTTTTTTGGTTGATGGAAATTCTAAACAATATTCTTCCATTTCATACTGAATATCAGTCTGTTTATGTATTAATAAAAAGTTCTAATGTTAAAAAACCGACTTCCGGATAACAGGTTTCTTTTTAGACGATTCAATGTTAAAGACAGAGGAAATGATTTGGGGTTGTAATGAGAGTCTTTTTTTTTAATAAATGAACGCAAATAATAATATTTCCATTTTCATAATAATTGTTTAAATTGCATTCCAATATAGCCGAAAGATGTATAAAGTATACTCCTATGCAAACAATGTTGTTTAATAAAGGTAGCAAACATGATTTATCGTTACTTGATCTGATTCCCATCAGCATTACGTTTTTTGATTTGGATTTAAGGGTTGTTTGGGCAAACAAAATGGCAACAGACTCAATGGGGATTGAATTAGCGAAATTGGTTGGCAAGTTTTGTCCACAGCAAGATATTTATTGTGAGCAATCCCAATCCATGAAATTATGTGAAAAAGTACTTAGGACAGGAAGCCCGGAAAAACTGATGGTTCGAAGAGAAGATGGGCGTGTTTGGGATGAAAAATTGGAAGTAGTTGTTGATTCAAATGGATCAATAATTGGGGTGTTACGGACTTCAAATGATATTACAGAGCGATGGAGCACAGAGCAAGCGTTAGTCAAAAGCAAAGAAAAATACCGGATTTTGGCCGAAAAAACAACGGATGTTATTTGGTTAATGGATTTAAATGGAAACAGTTTCTTTGTAACTCCTTCTATCGAAAAGTTTACCGGATATACCGTTGATGAATACCTTAAACAGACCATCAATGAACGCTTTACTCCTGAATCGGCTAAAAAAGCATTGAGTGAACTGACTAAAGAAATTGAAAGTGCACGAAAGGATCCTCAGACACTTAAGGATTATTCCTTTATGATTGATTTGGAATATGTTTGTAAAAATGGAAGTACCCGTTGGGGAGAACTCCTGTGTTCACCATATTTTAATAATGATAATCAGCTTGTAGGAATTCATGGGGTTACGCGTGATATCACCTCCCATCGTAAGATCCGAATCGCGTTAGAAGAAAGTGAGGAACGCTACCGAACCATGATTGAAAGAAGCAATGATTTGATTCAGAGCGTTGCTGCTGATGGTCGTATTTTATTTGTTAACCCAAAGTGGCAACAAGTGCTTGGCTATTCTCAAGAAGAAGTCTTGGAAATGAATTTGTTCGATATAATTCATCCTGATTGCATAGCTCATTGTCAACCCTTGTTTAAACGGTTGTTAGAGGGGGATGATGTTACTTCAATGGAAGTAACCATGGTTGCTAAAAATGGCCAACACATTGTATTAGAGGGTAATTCATCACCAAGGTTTTTAGACGGAAAAGTGATTGCCACTCAGGCCTTTTTCAGAGATGTTACTGAACTTAATAAAGCTCAAGAGGCTTTAAAAGACTCGGAAGAGCGTTTCAGAATGGTTTTTGAAAATGTTTTTGACGGGATTAGTATTTATGATGAGGACCCTGATCCATATAAACGCAGATTGATTGAATGTAATGAGCGATATGCCCAAATGGCGGGTCGAAGTCGAGAGGAATTATTGGCCATCGGCATTACAAAAAATATCACCACCACCGATGATGCGGTTACCAACTCCAAACGGTTAAAATCACTGCAGAAAAACCGTGAGTTTTTTGGTAATTTTTCATGGATTCGGCCTGATGGAAAAGAAAACTATAACGAATACATTGCGGTTCCTATAATTTGGAAAGGTAAAAACCAATCGATAAGCATCGATCGCGATATTACAGCAAGAAAAAAAGCTGAAGAAGAACTATCAAAGGCAAAGGAAAAAGCAGAAGAGAGCGATCGTCTAAAATCTGCGTTTTTAGCCAATATGAGCCATGAAATACGCACTCCTATGAATGGGATACTTGGGTTTGCCAGTTTACTTAAAGAACCATCTCTAACTGGTGAGGATCAACGGGAATACATTCGTATAATTGAGCAAAGCGGAATTAGGATGCTCAATATTATTAACGATCTTATCGATATTTCTAAAATAGAGGCAGGACAAATGGAAGTGACCATGTCTGAAACCATTGTAAATGATCAGGTTGATTATATTTATACTTTTTTCAAGCCTGAAGTTGAACGTAAGGGCATGCAATTTGTTTTGCACAAGCCCCTTGCAAATGATAAAACGGTGATTTTTACAGATAGGGAAAAACTTTATGCGGTGCTAATTAATTTAGTTAAAAATGCCATTAAATATTCAGATTCAGGATCAATAAGTTTTGGATACAACTGGAAACCAGGTGTGTATGAGTTTTATGTTAAGGATACTGGCAATGGCATATCTCTAGATAAACAAAAGGCAATTTTCGATCGGTTTGTCCAAACCGAAAGTGCTATGGTCAGTGGATACGAAGGCGCTGGGTTGGGATTGGCCATTAGCAAAGCCTATGTGGAAATGCTAAATGGTAAAATTTGGGTTGAAAGCGAGCTTGGTAAAGGGGCAACATTTCGGTTTACTATTCCATACAGTGATGCTCAAAAGGAGGACTCAAAAGCAATTATTTCTGAAGAAATTAAAATGCCTCCCACGATTAAAAAGCTCAAAATTTTATTGGCAGAAGATGACCTTACCTCTGAATTGTTTATGACCATCACCATGAAGAAATTTACCAAAGAGTTGATTGTAGTTCGAAATGGGAATGACGCAGTTAAAACTTGTAGAGCCCGACCTGATATTGATGTTATCCTCATGGATATTAGAATGCCAGAACTAAATGGCTTGATGGCTACTCAACAGATCCGAATGTTTAATCAAGATGTGATTATCATTGCTCAAACAGCCTTTGGTTTAGATGGAGATCACGAGTTAGCTCTCGAGGCAGGATGTAACGACTATATTTCAAAGCCAATCAACAGAAAAGAGCTTTATCAATTGCTTGATCGCTATTTCCATTTATAAACCCGACTTGGTGTCTAGAGAAAACAAAGTCGTGAAACTGTTGCCAGTATATATAAAATATTTCGATATGAACGGATGAGCCTACTGCGTTCCAGAGGAGAAGTTGGCAAAATCGTTAATTAATTGTGTAAATAATCATCTTAATTGGATGAAATATGGTTGAAAAAGACAATTATCCGCAAGAATTACAAAAAAATGAAACTGTTGCCAGAATTTCCGGTATTCTAAAAGCATTGCGAGGAATAAACAGAATCCTGGTAAAAGAAAAGGACAAACATTCTATTATTGTTCAGGTATGCGATTTGTTGTTTCAAACACGGGAATATCAAGGCGTTTGGATTGTACTTGTAGATTCGAAAGGTCATTTGCTGGATTTCGCTTCTGCAGAAAAGTCGAAGAAAGTCGATCAATTTTACGATCAGTTAAAAAACAATAAATGGCCTTCAATATTAAAAAGGTGTAAAAAAAAGCAAGGGTTTCTTGTTGTAGACAACCCATCCCAAACTTGTAAAGATTGTAGCTTAAATCAACAATATGCTAATCGATCGGCTTATGTGACTCCGTTGTTTTACGAAGGAGTTATTTATGGGTATATTTCTGCTTCTGTACCAAGCAAATATTCATCCATTGCCATGGAACAGGAGATGTTTACTGAAATGGCTGAAGATATTGCGTCTGCTTTCTATAGAATCGACATGGAATACGATTTTGTACAGCTCTTTGAGGATGCTCCAGATGGTTTTATTTTGGTGGAGAAAAATCTGACTATAAATAATGTAAATCCTGCCTTTACACGTATAACAGACATCCCAAAGGAAGAAGTAGTGGGTAAAAAAAGTCATACGCTAGCTACGAAATTTCTGAAAGTCTCCGAGGTATTAAAGGTTTTGCCATTTATAAATAGTATGATGACAGGCAATTCAGTCTCGCAATTTGAACTGAAATATAGAAACCAACAATTGGCTATATCAACAAGCTTCAGAGGGAAATCGAAATATCATGTGGTTATTATAAAAGATATTACGGAGGTTAAAAAAACGAAACAAGCCGTTATAGAAAGCGAAATAAAATACAAGAACCTGGTTGAGACAATGCATGATAGCGTGTTTATCATTCAGGATGAAATCGTACAATATGTTAATGAAGCATTGTGTCGGGTATCAGGTTTTTCACGTGAAGAGGTGATTGGTCAAAATTTTATTAAATTTATCATGCCTGAAAAGGTGGAGCAAGCCAAACTTTACTTTAGTGAACGGTTAAGCGGTAAACCTGTTCCATACAAGTATCAATCAGTTGCTAGAAGTAAAAATGGAAAGTTACTCGATGTTGAGGTTACTACCATCTCAATCGAATACAACGATAAACCTGCTTTTCAGGTAATTGTGCGCGACATTACTGAACAAAAGGCATATGAAAAGGCACTGCTGGACAGCGAAGAAAAATTCAGGTTTTTATCGATGTCTACTTTTGAAGGAATTGTAGTTCATGATAAAGGAAAGGTGTTGGACGTGAATGAAGCCTTTCTGAAGTTAACGGGTTATCCACGTGAAGAGGTTATTGGAGAGTTTTTACTGGATTATTTGGTTTCAGCAACTGATAAGGCCAAAGTTGTTCGTAATATGGTGAAACAATCTGCAAAGCCATACTTAGTTAAAGGCAGGCGCAAGGATGGTACTTTTTTTGTCGCTGAACTTGAGGGCAAATACGTTTATCATAATGGTGAAAAAGTGCGAATTGCTGCAGTTAGAGACGTAACCGAACGGCATCAACTGCAAAAGCAAATACAGGAGAGTGAGCGTAAACTAAAAACCCTATTGGCTAATTTGCCTGGAGTAGCATATCGTTGCAGTAATTTACCAAATTGGCCCATGGAGTTTTTAAGTGAAGGTTTCCATGAGTTAACTGGTTATCATTCGTCTGAAATCATAGAAAAGCATCGTCTGGAATATGGCGATATTATTCATCCTGAAGATAGGAGCTATGTTTGGGACCGCATTCAAGAAGCGCTGGCTATCAATGAATCTTTTGAAATAGAGTACAGGATTACAACAAAAAAAGGAAAAGTAATCTGGGTTTGGGAAAGAGGGCGGTGTGTTGATACCTCCAAAGGTAAAATTCTTGAGGGATTTATTATTGATATTTCAGAAAGTAAAATGGCTGAAATATCTATTAAGGAGAGTGAAAAAAGATTTAAACAAATTTTTGAATTGGCGCCTACCGGTATAGCCCAATCTAAATCGGATGGTTTTATTTCTGTAAATGAAAAAATATGTCAAATTTTTGGTTACACGCGACAAGAAATGTTGTCAGGTTTAAATTTCACGAAAATTACACATCCTGAAGATATTGATAAATCAATCGATGTTACAGAATCATCTGTTAATCATCCTGGTAAGGTTTTTACCATGGACAAACGTTATATCCGTAAGGATGGAAGTGTAATTTGGGGAAGAATTTATCTTACAGGACTTGCTGATGAGAAAGGAGAATTTAAACATCACCTCATTTCAATTCAGGATATTACGCAGCAAAAGCTGGTGGAAGATGAGATGCGCCTGTTTAAAACCATATCCGATAAGGCACTTTATGGAAGTGGTATCATTGATATTAGTGGAAAACTTACCTATGTAAACGATTATTTTGCACAAATTCATGGTTATTCGCCCAAAGAATTGGTGGGAAAACCGCTTTCAGTTTTTCATGATACAGATCAGTTGGAGGAGGTAATTCGCATTAACGAAGAAATCTTGGCCAAAGGAAACGTGGAAACCCGCGAAGTAGGCCATATGCGTAAAAACGGAACTCATTTTTCGATGCTAATGAGCTTTGTGCTGATCCGCGGGGAGAAAAATGAACCCAAATTTATTGCCGCTACTGCAATTGACTTAACTGATGTTAAAAATGCACAAAAAACCATAAAGCTATCTGAGTCAAAATTTAAGGCCTTGTTTAACGGAATTAGTGACGCTGTATTTGTTCATCCATTTAGTGTAGAGGGTTTTCATCGTTTTACTGAAGTGAATACCCTGGCTTGTGAGCGATATGGTTATACGCGCGACGAATTACTTGCCATTGGTCCACAGGATATTACCATTTATGAAGATGCTACAAAACAAGGTCGCAAAGCAGCAAGACGTAAATTGGCTGATGCAAAATGGAGTGTTTTTGAAGCAACTCATGTGACCAAAAATGGCGAACAATTTCCAGTGGAGATCAGTTCTCGTATTTTTGAAATGGAAGGAAAACCCATTATTATGTCGTTGGTTAGGGATATTACCCAACATAAACAGGCTGAAAATGAATTAAAGCAAAGTGTGGAAAAGTTCAGGTCGATTTTCGAAAATAAAGGAACTGCCACTGCCATTATAAATGAGGAAGGACAAATCCTTCTTGCCAACGATCAGTGTACTGTGATTTCTGGATATTCAGTAATGGAATTGCAAAGTGGTATGAGATGGGATCATTTGGCGCACAGTGATGATCTGCCCATGCTTTTTGAGCAGCAAGAATTAAGAAAAAGTAATCCGGATATAGCTAAGAAAGCCTTCGAGTCCAGGTTGGTTACAAAAGATGGGAGATTCAAAAATGTACTTGTCAATATCGATATCATGTCAACTGATAACAGTAGAGTGATTTCGTTGATAGATATATCAGACCGGATAGAGGCGGAGTTAAAGCTTCAACAAAGCGAACGTAAATTCAGGAGCTATATTCAAAATGCTCCTTACGGGATTTTTATTGCGGATGCAAAGGGGTATTATTTGGATGTTAATCTTGAGGCAGAAAGACTTACCGGCTATATTGCAGATGAGCTGATCGGCATGAATCTATTGGATTTAATTGCACCTGAACACAAACAAATGGCTCTTGATAACTTTAAACAATTTGTTCAATCAGGAGTGCATGAAACGATCGAAATTAAATATTTAAGAAAAGATGGTCAGGAAAAATACTGGTCGGTTTCAGCGGTAAAAATATCAGAAGAAAGGTTTTTAGGGTTCGTTACTGACGTAACAGATCGAATTGAAGATCAGTTACAGCTGCTAAGTCTTTTCAACGATCAAAAAATCATGCTTGATAACGATCCTACGCTAATCTTTTTTAAGGATACACAGAATAACATTATCCGAGTAACAGATAGTGTTGCAAAAATATCCGGAATGACCAGGGAACAAATCGAAGGCAAACACAGTAACCTCATTTATCCCAAGATGGCTGACAAATATTGGCAAGATGATCAGGAAGTTATTCGAAGTGGTAATCCAAAAGGGAATATTATTGAACCAATGCATACCAATGACGGAGATGTAAAATGGCTTTTAACCAATAAGATACCCTATCGAGACGAAGATGGTGAAATCGTTGGTATTATTGTTTTTTCAACAGATATCACAAAGCTTATTCATGCTGAGGAAGAACTCCTTGAAAAAAACAAAGAGTTAACCCAGGCAAAAGAAAGAGCTGAAGAAAGTGATCGGTTGAAATCGGCTTTTTTAGCCAATATGAGTCATGAAATAAGAACGCCCATGAATGGTATTTTGGGTTTCACGAGTTTACTTGAAGAGCCTGACTTATCAGGAAATCAACAAAAAGAATATGTGAAAATCATTCAAAAAAGTGGTCAGCGTATGCTAAATACCATCAACGATCTGGTGGATATTTCTCGTATCGAAGCCGGTCAGGTAGAAGTAAGCCTGTCGGAGTTTGATGTGAGCAATATGATTCATGAGCTGGTTGAGTTCTTTAAACCTGAATGTGAGGCTAAAAATATAACCTTGGTTAACATATTGGACTTAAATAATCCAATTATTATTAAATCGGATTCCTACAAGTTAAACTCTATTTTGACCAACTTAATTAAAAATGCCATTAAGTTTACTGATTTGGGTTCAATAAAAATCAATTGTAATCCAATGGATAAATGGATTGAATTCAGCGTGGAGGATACAGGTGTAGGAATTCCTTACGATCGTCAACAGGCTGTTTTCGATCGTTTTGTACAAGCTGATATTGCAGATTCACGGGCATTTCAGGGGTCTGGCTTAGGCTTGAGCATTACCAAGTCTTATGTTGAAATGCTGGGGGGGTATATCCGATTGCAATCGGAAGAAGGTCAAGGCAGTGTTTTTAGTTTTACTTTACCCAATACTGTCGTCCAAGTGAAAGAAGAAAAGGTAGTTACTCAAAATTACCTCCCCATAGATACCCAGAATAAAAAACTAAAAATACTGATTGCCGAAGATGATGAACCCTCTTTTCTTCACCTCTCTATCCTTCTTAAAAACTTTGCCTCAGAAATTCTGCGGGCCAGCGATGGGAAAGTAGCAGTGGAACTTTGTAAAGAACACCCGGATATAGACCTAATTCTCATGGATATCAAAATGCCTGTTATGGATGGCGTTACTGCTACCCGAGAAATTCGCCGTTTTAATACTCAAGTACATATCATGGCACAAACGGCTTATGCCTTGGTGGGGGAGAATCAAAATGCCATGGCTGCAGGATGTAATGATTATATTACGAAACCCATTGATAGGGAAGAGTTGGAATCAAAGATTAAAATGTTTATTAACACCTAAAATTCGGTATATCTTTAATTTAATATCAAAATTAAAGCGCACCTTGTTATGCTAATTAATGCATAAAAGGTGCGCTTTTTGTTTTTGTCATACAGCTTGACTAATTAGCAAAACTGTTTATTGAGGTCCTTTTTTGGTTAATTTGAGTGTGTAAACTGCTAATACAACCATCACCAGGACAATGACCAACCATAACTCGTCTAAAGTTGCGGAGGCAAATGCACTGATAATAAAAAGAGAAGAGATTGTCACAATGATGATATTGGTATACGATCGCACCCCCTTTTCTTTGTCTTTTTTGATGAGAGCAATACCTGACCAAAAGTAAGGGAACAACAACAGCATAACCGAAATGGTTACGGTAATCCCAAACGCAGCTGCGATATTACTTCCCATCATCATTAAAACGACTTCAATAACGGTCATAATAATACCGTTGATAACCAGTCCTTTGCTGTTTATTCCATGCTTGTTGGTGTAACTGTATGCTTTGGGTAAAAATCCACTATCGGCACTGGTTTTGGCTGCACTGGCGGAAGATAAATTCCAAACCAGAAAGCTGGCCAAACAGGCCACTGCCATTATTCCAGATACAATTTCTCCCACAAATTTAGAGTGGAAAATGGTTTGCATGGCCAGTGCAAAAGAGGCAGGTGCCGTTTGAATTTCTTTTGCAGAGTACATGCCTTCAATTACGGTTGTTGAGGCGATATAAATAATGGCTACAATTATAAAGCCTAAAATGGTGGCAATGGGAACGACCTTTTTTGGGTTTGCAATCTGAGCGTTATTGGTCGCAACACTTTCGACTCCAACAAATGAAAAGATGAGTATGGCAAATCCGGCCATGATAGCTTTTCCAGAACTGTCCCCACTTACATTCCAATTGTTTTCAAAAATGGCAATGTCGAAGTGAAACCATCCCGCTATGGAAGTAATAACAACTGAAATTAGCAAAAGGGTCACCGTAAGGGAAACAATTTTGGTGATTATGCCAACTCCCCGCATCGACATCAACACAAAAACCCAAATAAGAATAATAACAGTGATGCCAAGAAAAAATGAATTGTTTAGTGCCGGGACAAACATCTCCAGATATCCCAATCCTGCAATGAGAATGGAAACATTCGAAATAAGATTTCCATAAACATAAAAGAAACCGCTCTTCGCTCCTAAAATAGGATTTACATAGGTGGCTAAGGCAGTTGGACTAGGGTCGTCAAACTGACTTCCTGCCCGAACATAAACCAAGGTTAAAAACAACGCTCCAAAAGTGACCAATATGAACGAAATCAATGTAATTGATCCGGTTTGCGCCAATTGTTGGGGTAATGCAATGATGCCACTACCTGCTAAACTTGAAACGATCAGAAAAATCGCTCCAATTAATCCTAATTTTTTTGCTTCTTTCATGGTGATATTATTGTGATGAATAAAAGGGTAATATGATTAGATTAAATGAATTTCACTGTTGATTTGATGCAAACCGTCTCTTGTTGTCAAATATAGGAAATTAATCTGCTTATATAACAGAATCAATTAAATAGCTTTTGTTTAACATTCTGTGAGATGTTTTTCACAATGGTATCTTAAAAACTTTTCGTTAAATGGTTACCAACAAATTCATTTTTATATACTTTTGCAGCGATTTAGGTGTTTGTTTATCAGACCTGATAAATAACTTAATAAGGGAAGCAGGTGTAAATCCTGCACAGTTCCCGCTGCTGTGAGCTCAAATTTGTGCTTCTGTAACCTGGTCACTTTCCGCCATTGGCGAATGGGAAGGCCTCAGAAGTGAGTGAAGTCAGAAGACCTGCCTGCATCAATATGTGATCAAAGCTTTCGGGATAAAAGCATGATGATGTCGATGACATTGTTGTCAAATATTTCCTGTGAAGTTTTGAGGTAGTTAATTGTTTAAACCTTAAAGCTTTTCTAATGAAAAAAAATTACTTTTTAATGATTGCAGTGGCTACACTGTTGATGTTCTCCAATCTGGAGGCACAAAATTATGCTGTAAAACAAGTCCTTATCGGTTCAGGTGGGAATTTCAGCGATCCTGAGGATTTTGTTGAATTAAGTACCTATAACCCGGCCAGCAACGCTTCCTGGGGGTTTGGTTCCATCCTCACTCAAAGTATTCAGGACATGCTGATTGATGGTGATGTATTGTACGTGGCAGCTCAGGATTCTATTGCAAAATTTAGCCTTTTAACCTACAATCGACTCGCTATTACTTATGCTCCCGGCGTTAATAAACTGGCTGTTTATGAAAATAAATTACTAGCGACTTTCGCCTATCCAAACACGGCTGATTTTCTACGTGTGTATTATGCCGACAACCTTGACTTTTACACTTCTATTCCGCAAATTTCGGATGAAGCTGCAGGAATGCTTGTCGTGGAGAATAAATTATTTGTGGCTGTTCCCGGTGGTTGGATGAGCACAGTTGGAAAAATTGCACTTATCGATTTAAGTGAGTTTCTATTTTTGAAAGAAGTGAGTTTTGGTGCGCAGTCGGCTGGAATATTTAATCTTTATCTGAATGGTGAACAGATTATTACTGTTAATAAATCAGCTTGGGGAGCCACCTCCGGTTATTTAACACAAGTAAATCAATCTTTATCACAATTCACACATACTGAGATTCCTTATGCGATAGGAGCAGGCGTAGGTATGCTTAACAACAGTCTTTTTGTTCAAATGAATGGTGGTATTGGCGAAGTGAACCTGACTGACATGACTTTGGTAAATGAATCGGTAGTTGAACCAACTGATCTGACCATGGCTGCAGCAGTTCTCGATACGGTAAATTCCCTGTTTTATGTTACAACAACAGATTATGCTTCTGTTGGTGAAGGGTTTGTGTTTAATATGAATGGAGAAAATATTGCTTCCTTTGAAGCAGGAATTGCTCCTGAGTCTGTGGTGATTGACTATAAAATATCATCTGACATTGGAGAGCACCTTTCTGTTGTTAATATAGATGCTTCGCCGAATCCGGCTGAAGACTATTGTACGTTGAGCTTTCCAAAGGAACTTACAGGTGCATATTGGGTTGTCACTGATTTGCAAGGACGTAGGATTTTAAACGGGTATGTTTCGGCAAATGAACAATCTGTTGTTTTGGATTTAAGTTCATTGCAATCAGGTATGTATTTGGCTACTGCCCAAAATAGGAGTTATCACGCTGTGGTTAAGATCCTTATTAAATAGTGATGTTTCTATACAAAGTAAATAACTTACTAAAGCAACAACGTGTCCATCAACTTGTTTTGATGGGCATGTTGCTACTCACATTATCAGCAAAATCGCAGTTCCCTCCAGCTGCGGAATTGCCAGGTTCCACAGCAATAGCTGCAGACAGTCCAACATTTGTCGCTTGGGCTTCTAGGTGCGATTTTATTGCAGGATGGATGGATATTACACGTGAGGAGTTAGGCGTTGTAAATTATGGTCTTCCCGAGTACGCTACTCAAAGCGCAGACAATCAGGTATTAAGTTTGGGAGATGGGGGAGTAGCTACCTGTTTTTTTAATGTGCCAATATCTGATGGTGCAGGTTGGGATTTTGCAGTATTTGAAAACTCTTTCGATGATGCTTTTCTGGAGTTGGCTTTTGTTGAGGTGAGTTCAGATGGTGAATTCTTCGTTCGCTTTCCTTCAACTTCGCTAACGCAAGCAATAACTCAAATCGAAACTTTTGGTACTCTAGAAGCTACTCAATTAAATAACCTGGCTGGGAAATACCGGGGTGGTTATGGTGTTCCTTTCGATTTAAACGAGCTTTCTGGAATTCAAGGGTTGGATATTGCTCATGTTGTGGCAGTCAGGATAGTGGATGTTGTTGGGAATATTCTTCCTGAATGGGCAAGCTTTGATGCCAATGATAATCGAATAAACGATCCATGGCCCACAGCCTTCGAAACAGGCGGTTTCGATTTGGATGCCGTTGGTGTTATCCATAATCAGGATAATACCGATGTAATCAGTTTGAATGAATCAGCAGCTATACGTATTTTTCCTAACCCTGTACATGATCATTTTTCTTTTGAATCTGAACAGATAATTGAAAGTTTAGTAATCTTTAATGCCTCTGGAAAACAGGTTTATAGTGCCTTTAATGTGAATAGTTTAGAGATAGTATCTCAATCTTGGTCTGAAGGTATTTACATCGTAAAAGTATTGTCTGACAGCCATTTTTACACTTTTAAAATAGTGAAATGATTCAATGATCTTTAAGAGAAAATATATGTTACTGGGACTGTTGAGTCTGATATCATTTCGGCATTTGCATGCTCAGGCTATTTTCGATACCTTAAATTTGATTGAGTTTGAAGTCATTGCTAAGCAATTCCAAGGTGGAAATACGGCTAAATCACAACAACTCGATTCGATACAGATGCGTGAATTTGATCAACAGGATTTGGGTGATTTGCTTGCCGCCTACACCCCTGCATATGTTAAGTCATACGGAAGAGGAACAATTGCTACGGTTTCCTTTCGTGGAGCTGGATCGTCACATACACAAGTGCTTTGGGAAGGATTTCAACTTAATTCGGCCATGCTCGGACAGGTTGATTTCTCGCAGGTTCCCAACGCTTTTTTTACAGATGTAGAGCTCCTGTTTGGAGGATCTACATTATCAAATTCTTCGGGTGCCTTTGGGGGAAGTGTAAATTTGTCGAGTACGACGGACGAAAATAAATCTGCCGAAAAATTTCAATTGGAACAAACCGTGGGAAGCTTTAATACCTGGCTTACTTCCGGTCAGTTAAATCTAAGGTTTGGAAAGCTTAAATCGCTTACAAAAGTTGTTCATTATACATCGGATAACGATTTTTCGTATTACAACAACGCGATTCTTCCCTTCATGGAAATGAAACAACAAGAGGCTGCTTATTGTCATTCTGGGTTTTTACAGCACTTTGAATTACCTGTTAATCAACATGCAACAGTCTATGTCAAGTCGTGGAACCAATGGTTCGACCGTGATTTGCCGCCCATCATGACCAATGTATTCAAACAACAGAAAGAGTATCAATATGATTTTACCTCCCGCTCAATTATTGGGTGGAAATTTAATCGGCAAAAGGCATCGTTTGAGATAAAAGGTGCATATTTTCATGAGTATTACCATTATTATCTGAATACAATCTCTAACGATACCACACGCCATATCGATACAAAGAATAAGATAAATAGTTATTACCTAAAGGGAAATGCAACGACTGAGTTAGGAAATGGATATATCATGACAACAGGTGTAGATTTTGACCATCAATCGGTAGAAAGTCCAAATTATACGAGTGATAAAGTAAGAAATACGGCCGTTGTTTCGGTTTCCATTGAAAAATCACTCTTTAACCGATTGTTGTTGAAGTTCCTGTTGCGTGAAGAGTATTCTGACCAAAAATTTTCACCAATGTTGCCTTATTTTGGTATCAATTACCTTCCATTCAGTCGTGATAATGTGTCGATACGGTGGAATATCTCAAAAAATTATAAGCGACCTACTCTCAATGAGTTATACTTTTATCCAATGGGGAATGAGAATTTATTAACTGAATTTGCCATCGGAACAGAATTTGGCGTCGATTTCAATCAGGATATTAATGAAATGCAAAAGATTCATTTTGGCATTTCAGCCTATTATTCATCCATTGACAATTGGATTCAATGGTCACCAGGCGATTATACCGATTGGCTTCCATCTAATGTAGAGAGTGTAGTCTCAAAAGGAATAGAAACTTCTGTAAAGTGGGAGGGAAGTTTTAATGATATTAGATTGTCGGCAGCAGCTCAGTACTCCTACACGGATACACGTGAAGATATGCTTGAATCCAAGCCTGTTCAACTTCCATATATTCCG
Source organism: Bacteroidales bacterium (assembly GCA_041582875.1). GTDB lineage: Bacteria > Bacteroidota > Bacteroidia > Bacteroidales > F082 > UBA6244. The sequence continues at coordinate 24,564 of JBFHGX010000001.1, forward strand.
GTTAATCAGGTTAATGGATTTATGACTATCGATTACCACTCTTATTATGCACGTTGGAATGTCAACTATGTGGGTGAACGAAATACTACGCTTGATGAAATCAATGATAAATTAAAACGGTTACCAGCCTACTGGCTTCATCACTTAACTATTGGACGGAAATTTGAATTATTGAAAGTGAAGACTGAATTTAGAATCAAGCTATACAATATTTTTAATGTGGATTATCAAGCAGTTCGTTGGCGAGCCATGCCTGGCAGGTATGTGGAGTTTTCTCTTAAACTAAAACTATGATGAATAAAATAATGCTAACGTTGATCATGGCCATTTTGGCTGTGTCATGTACCCAAAAATCCACCACAGATCCGGTGATATTGCCGCTACGCGAAAACGGCATCTTTGTGCTGAATCAAGGGAACTTTACCTATGCTAATGCTTCATTTAGCTACTACAATCCTGATGACAAATCAGTAAAACAAAACGTTTTTTATGAAACAAATGGAGTACCTTTAGGTGATGTGGCGCAGAGTATTACCATTGAAGGAGATACGGCTTACTTGCTTATCAATAACTCCGGTTTTATTTATGCCATTAACCGCCACAATGGCGAATTTATTGGAAAGATAACGGGTTTTGAATCGCCGCGACAAATGATTTTCGTTAATCCTAACAAGGCCTATGTTTCTGATCTGTATGCGCATGAAATTTCGGTGATTTCACCATTAACAAACGAAATGGTCAAGCGAATTCCGCTTGGAAGAAGTTCGGAATCCATGGTACTTGCAAATAATCAGGTGTTTATAGCCAATTGGTCTGATTACAATCAATCAGATAATAATAATGTAATATCTGTAATTGATGCCGAAAGTGATCAGCTAATAGACACCATCCATGTTGGAAAAGAACCCAATAGTATGGTGGTTGATATTAATGGGAATATATGGGTACTTTGTTCAGGCGGGTATATGAATGATGAAATCCCCACTTTATGGAAAATCGATCCCGTGTCGCGTCAGGTGCTACACACAGCAAGATTCCCTGAAATAATTTCCAATCCAACCTATTTGACCATTGATCGATTGCATCATGAATTGCTATTTTTGAATGAAGGTATTTATAAAATGGGTATTCAGGATACCACCATTCCCACTCAAGCATTTATCCCGCAAGGTGAATTAAATTTTTATGCACTCTATGCAGTTCCATCAACAGGCGAGATATACGTTAGTGATGCTGGTAATTACTTAAGCAATGGCTGGGTATACAGATACAATCCGGAAGGAACAGAAATCGACAGATTTGAAGCCGGTATCATTCCAGGTGCATTTAGAATAAATGATTAAGAAGTATATTACTGTCAATTAGGAAGTAATGCTTACTGCGTAGAGGATTGACAAGGAGAAAATCGAGAAACTTAATGAGATTTTCGTAAAACTATTTGATTAATTTTCTTACAGCCACCCATTGTTTCAACATGTCGCGGGCGTCGCGGGCAGGATAGCCTAAAACCGTTTGACCTGCAGCCACATCGTTCATGACGCCTGAACCGGCACCAACAATACCGCCTGATTGAATGGTAACATGATCCTTTATCGATGCGCTACCGCCAATAATTACGCCGTCTCCCAAGGTAACTGACCCGGCCAGACCGCTATTACCTGCCATAATACAGGAGCGTCCTAATACGCAATTGTGAGCAATTTGAACGAGGTTGTCAATTTTACAACCATCCCCTAAAATTGTTGAACTGAATTTACCCCGGTCGACACATGAATTGGCACCAATTTCAACGCCATTGCCGATAACCACGTTTCCAATTTGAGGAATTTTTGTTAGCCCGCGACCATCTTCACTCGGACGATAGCCAAATCCATCAGCTCCAATGCTTACATTGGTATGAAAGATACAATACATGCCAATTTCGCTGCGCTCTCGAATGACTGTTCCCGACCAAATGATAGTTCCTTTACCAATCGATGTGTCATCCATGATGGTAACATTAGGGTACAAAAGTACACCTTCACCCAAATTTACATTTTTACCGACATAACATCCAGCTCCGATTTTACAGCCCTCACCCATGGTGGCTGTAGGATGAACAACAGCCGTGGGATGAATATTTTCTTCAAATTCAGGAAGCCCCGGGTCGAACAATTCGAGCAATTTAGCCATAGCCAAATCTGCGTTCTTAACTTTAATCAAAGCCCTGTTTTCACCTGGCTCTAATTTTAGTTTTTCATCAATCACTGCAGCACAGGCATTTGAAGATTCCCAATGCTTGATATATTTTCTACTTCCAATAAAGGTGATGTGGTTATTTTGAGCCTTCTCAATCTGTTCAGGACCAACAATTTTACTATTGGTTTGTCCAATTAATTCACCTGATAACAGGTCGTTTATTTCGGCAATGGTATACAATTTCATGCAAATAGATTTTTGATAGATCTTGTTTTAACAATCTGTAAATTAAGGTTGAAGCATAGTAATTCCTGCTTACTAATAGGGGATTTTATTGTCACTGGTATTCCAGGCATCAAATACTTTTACGGCTTCCTCACGCATCAACTGCAAAGAGGATAGTGATCGTTCATTTTTTGGTAAGGCAAATTCCTTATAAATATAAGAATCATCGAAATCAGCTTTCGCTGCATCGTCTTTGGTGGCTGCATAATACAACTTTCCGATTTTAGCCCAGTAAATGGCACCTAAACACATAGGGCAGGGTTCACAACTGGCATAAATCTCACAATCAGATAGATCAAATGATCCAATATGAGAAGTAGCCTGTCGTATGGCCACAATCTCGGCATGTGCCGTTGGATCGTTTGAGCTGGTTACCTGGTTAGCTCCCGCACCAATTATTTCTCCATTCTTCACCACTACTGCACCAAAAGGACCACCATGACTGCTTGTCACATTGCTCATTGCCAACGAAATGGCCTCCTTCATATATGCTTTTCTATCTTCCATTGTAATTTGGTTTAACCATTTATTTTATTAAAAGATTCTTTATTATTGGTGGTCATATTTCCATTTACCCACTCGGGTATTTTTTTTTAACGAATCCTCAAGCAAATGTAAAAAAACTTTCCTCTCAATGGTTTTTCCACCCATATTTCGTAAATGAGGGGTGTCCTGTTGGGCATCTATTAAATCGAAATTCCAATCCAGAGCAATATCTACAAGATGCCAGAGAGCCACTTTAGAAGCGTTACTCATGGTATGAAACATCGATTCACCAAAAAACATTCCACCAAGGGAAACGCCATACAACCCTCCAACGAGTTCATTTTGGTACCACGTTTCTACTGAATGTGCAAAGCCAGCCTCATGTAATCGGATATATGCAGCTACCATTGCATCTGTTATCCAGGTTTCGCCTGATTGTTCTTCCCTTGGTACACGTGCACATCGATCAATTACTGCACCAAATGATGTGTCATAAGAAACTGTAAATTTGTTTGTGTTTATAAGGGCTCGTAAACTTTTTGGGCGTTTAAAATCGCTGGGAATTAGCACCATTCGTGGATCAGGTGACCACCATAAATAGGGATCTCCTTCAGAAAACCAGGGAAATATTCCGCATGCGTATGCCTCGATCAATCGTGACACACTTAAGTCGCCTCCAATAGCCAGTAAACCATCTGGTTCCGAAAATTCAGGATCAGGAAAGATGATTTCTTCTGGTAATTCAAATATGGGCATGTTATAGGATTATAATCTTTATATATTCCACATATCCAACTGATTGAAGTCGTACAATATAACTCCCCGATTTTAAAACTGACCTTAAGTCAATAGCTTGGGAGTTACTGATGGTTTCTTCATATATCAACACTCCTTTAAAATTAAACAATTGAAGTAGCGCCTTTTCAGTGTCAACAGGTAAACGTATGTTGAATTTTCCCTGATTTGGATTTGGATATAGTGCGCTGTAATCCTCCTGAAAAGATTCATTTGTGGAAGAAACCACATCCATCCAGAAGGTAAAATTGCCTTCTGGCGCAGCCAGAGGATAAGTCGTGGTTGAAAAGGATGAAATAGACTCCAGGTAATACTGTACTGTATCCGAGGGCATCAATCCCTCGATCACGCCAAAATGCTCAGGACAAACCAAATAAACAGGTGTTTTGGTATATTCGGTTTCAGAATTAATTTTGTAGTACAACCACATTTCTTCTACCAATTCGCCTGACTTAGAAATGCAGGTGATTTGTAATTCAGGCTGATAAGGTTGAAGTCCAAGTTTTTTGCTATGCTCGATGCGCAAATAATGGTTTTGAAGAAATGGTGTACTGAGTTGCTTTAATCCTGAAAAATGCTGTGAAAGATAAGTTGCATCGATGCCATGAACTTCGTAACCCGGCATCGCTTCGGCATAAATACCCATTGCTATGGAATCGTAAACATCATTTTCGAAATTCGGGACAAATATTTGTTGATTAAACAAAATGGAAGAAGTATAGGACCTCATTTCATCAGTCGGGTTTGTGCCAAAACCGCCATTTTCTCCTGGAGAGGCAGGTACTCGGATAATGCGGTAGGGACGACCGAATGCGTTGGTTAGTGATTCCAAAGTGGCCACATTTTGTTCAATGACTGCATAATCAGGTAATGTATCCGGATAGGATGATACTAAAATGGTTTCAAAATCAAGAATCTGCATAAACTCATCAATGCTATGGTGTTCACCTCCACCACTATTGGTTAAAGGACTAAGAAAAATCCAATTGTTCAAATTGAATTGGTCTTTAAGCATAATCCTGATTTCGTCTTCGGTATATTGAAGGTTATTCTCGATCAAATCAGTGGTTGAAAATCCATATTTAATGCCGTCGTGCAGGATATTACTGCCATCCATTTCGAGTGGTACATCAGCAATAGGCCAATCCCAAGTTTCTGCCAATTGATTGGGAATACTATCTTCTCCGTTGGCACCTGAATTGGAGTAAACCCCATTGTAAATAAATCGTTCAAGGTTCGATTCAAAAGCCGCAAAACCGGTAATAGGTCCATAGTTCCTGATCAATGGACTTTGGTAGTTTGCGGGGATATAATAAATATGTTCGGTAGTGGCATCGTGGTCAACAAGGAATTGTTTGATAGTTGTGGTATCCATTTGCAATTCGGGCTGATATAAAATCCACACAGTATCAGTTTTCTGTTGAACCCGTGCAATAACTTCGGTAATTACCAAATTTTCTTCCTCAAATTGACTCCAAGCGAATACAATTCCGTTATTTTTTTCAAAATCACCGGGAATGGTAACAGCCAATTGAGCCGACAAAAGCGTTGTAGTAAAAATTAGTGTAAAGAGTAAGATGAGATGCTTCATAGTATATTAAAGTTCGTTTAGACTCTGGATGACCTGTTTTGCAACAGATTCAACTTCGACGGGGGTTATAGTCAGGGGAGGAGCAATGCGGAAAGAAGTTGCATTAAATAAAAATTGATCGACAATAAGTCGGTTTTTTTGTAAAATTTTAACCAGTTTACTTACCGAATATCCGGGAACAATTTCAACCGCAAGCATCAAACCAATCTGTCTGATTTGGCTCACAAGCGGATGGTTTTCTAATAATTGAACAAACTGACGTCCACGTTCTTCAGCCTGAGAAGGCAAATCTTCCTCGGTAATTACTTTTAAACTGGCCAAGGCAGCAGCAGAACTTACCGGATGTCCTCCAAAGGTAGTAATATGGCCCAAAGCGGGATTAAAAGTGAGCTGGGCCATCATTTCTTTGGAAGAAACAAATGCGCCAATGGGCATGCCTCCACCCATTCCTTTTGCCAGACAAAGTATGTCAGGAACAACGTCAAAGTGCTGAAAAGCCATTAATTTACCAGTACGTCCGAATCCCATTTGTACTTCATCAAAAACCAATAGTGTTCCTGTTTCTGTACATCTTTGTCGAAGAGTCGAAATCCAGCTTTTTTCGGGGATTAATATCCCGGCTTCTGCCTGAATCGGCTCAACTATTACGCAGGCTGTTTTTTCAGTGATCAGTTCAAATGCATTTATCGAATTAAATTCACCAAATTGAACATCAGGTAGCAATGGGCGGTAAGCCGATTTCATTTCTTCATTTCCCAGTACACTTAAGGCGCCATGTGTACTACCATGATAGGCATTTTTAAATGCCACAATACCTGGTCTTCTGGTTACCCGTTTAGCTAATTTAAGAGCGCCTTCAATGGCCTCACTACCTGAATTCACCAAAAAAACTGATTGCAAGCATTGCGGAAGATTTTCGGCCAATAAGGCAGCAAGTTGAACCTGAGGCGATTGTATGTATTTTCCGTAAACCATCAAATGCATGTATCTTCCCAATTGATCGGTAACTGCCTTTGTAACTGCCGGATGACGATGCCCTATATTGCTTACTGAGACTCCCGAAACCAAATCTACATAACGATCTCCATTTTGTTCATAAAGGTAAATGCCTTTGGCATAGACAATTTCGATGGCATCAGGAACTTCGGCTGGTATGGCCAGATTTTGTTGAAAAAGTTGGCGATTGGTCAATTGCATAAAAATTCTTTTTGCAAATTTACATTATTATAAAATAGGTTAAGAAATTGTCAATGATTAGGAATTATTGTTATCATTGTAAAAAAAATAGAAGTGAAGGGAAAGGTAGTTGTAATTACCGGTGCAAGTTCTGGAATCGGTAAAGCCTTGGCATTGTTATTTGCTCAAAAAGGATCGAAAGTGGTGATTGGAGCCAGAAACCATGAAAAGCTAATGGAAGTGGCAGAAGAAATAAAACTGTCGGGTGGCGAGGTGGCATTTGTTCAAACTGATGTCAGCATTGAGAATGACTGTAAAAACCTGATATTAACCGCAGTGAATAGCTACGGGAAAGTGGATGTTTTGATCAATAATGCGGGTATTTCCATGCGAGCAATGTTTGAAAATGCTGATTTATCAGTGATAAAAAGACTCATGGATATAAATTTTTGGGGGACTGTTTATTCTACAAAATACGCATTACCTTATATATTACGACAAAAGGGAAGTGTAGTTGGTGTTTCATCTATTGCAGGAATTAAAGGACTCCCTGCGCGGACAGGTTATTCAGCCTCTAAATTTGCCATGAATGGGTTTATGGATTCACTACGCATTGAGAATTTAAATAAAGGATTGCACGTCATGCTGGCTTTTCCCGGATTTACAGCCTCAAATATTCGAAATACTGCTTTGGCAGCGGATGGTTCAATGCAAGGCGAATCTCCTCGTGACGAAGGTAAAATGATGACAGCAGATGAGGTAGCTATCCACATTTATAATGCGATTGATAAGCGAAAAAATAAAATCATACTTACCTCACAAGGTAAGTTGACCAACCTTTTAAATAAATTTTTTCCAGACTTGTTGGATAAAATGGTGTTTAATCACATGGCGAAAGAACCGGATTCGCCCTTTAAATAATCGCTTTTTATACTTGAATACGATTTAAAATTAATAATATAACTGTTAGAAGATGTTAACAAACTTTGAGATTAAACCCAATGTGGGTTATGGAAACATTACCTTTGGTTTGGGTATTGATGAATTTGTAGAGAAATTTGGTGAACCAGAAGAAATTGACAATTTTGATGAAGATGAGGAATTAAATACTACCGTTCTCCATTATTGGAAAGCTGGATTTTCGGCATTTTTTGTAGGTCTAGCCACTCAAATTCTTGCAGGGATAGAAGTGGATCAACCTGAATCGAATATTTTTGGAGAGCAAATTATTGGTAAACCACAAGATTTTATTGTGGACCTGATGAAAAAACATGGCATGACCGCCTATGAGTCAGAAGCTGAGGAAGACGAAACTGGTGAAGGGACTGAAATCAGACTGTCGTATGAGGAAAGCATGATGGATTTCTTTTTCCGTGAAGGCATTCTTGTTTACATGAATTTTGGTGTTTTTATCAATGAGAAAGGTAAGATTCAGGCTGTTTAATCTATGAGTATTTCACCCTCAATAGCTGTTGTTGCGGGGGTGATATTTTAAGATTGCTGTTTTTAAGTCTCTAGTGTCTAAATGTGTGTAAATTTCGGTTGTAGTTATGGATGCGTGTCCCAGTAATTCCTGAACAGCTCTTAAGTTTGCTCCGCGTTGTACCAAATGAGTTGCGTAAGAGTGTCTGAAGGTGTGAGGACTGATGTTTTTTTTAATCCCAGCCTTTTCCACCAGATCTTTAACCATAAGAAAGATCATTTGACGTGATAATTTAGCCCCGCGATTGTTTAAAAACAAAATATCTTCATCTCCTTTTTTGGGTGCCATGTGCACCCTTATTTGTTTTAAGTAGGTTAGTATCTGTTTCTCAGCCATATTACCAATGGGAATAAGTCGTTGTTTATCACCTTTTCCGGTGACAGATATAATCCCTTCACGGAAGTACAGTTCCGAAATCCTTAAATTAACGAGTTCCGTAACGCGCAGCCCACAACCATAAAGGGTTTCAACAATGGCTTTGTTGCGTTCACCATGATTTGCGGATAAGTCGATAGAAGCCAGTATTTTATCAATTTCAGCAATGGTTAAAAACTCGGGGAGCTTTTTTCCCAGTTGGGGAGAATCGAGCAATGATGTTGGGTCGTTGTCGACAAGCTTTTCAAGCAATAAAAATTGAAAAAAGGATTTGATGCCTGAAATCACTCTGGCTTGGGATGTTGATCCCAGTTGGAGTTCATCGATAAAACTCATAAAATCCTGAAGATGTATCAATTGAACATCTTTTAGGGAGTCGATGGTTTCAATATCTTGCAGAAACCGAAAAAACAGGTCCACATCATGCAAATAAGCATCCAAGGTATTGGACGAAAGTCCTCGTTCAAGTTGCAAGTAGGTGCTAAATCCGTTTCTAATGCTAGAAAATTTCAAGTTTTGATGGGTTTTTGACTAATTCTAAGCTTTGTTTGATCGTCACAATAAAAGATCGAACTAGGCTTTATATTTATAATCCGTAATAAATAACTAAAATATTGTACGAAAATAGTTAAAAACATAGGTATGTGAATTTTTTTTATCTATTTTCGGAGACGAATAATTACAACTCATTTCTCACCTTAACAAAGACTAAAACATGGTAGATTTTTCCTTAGAACCCAAACAAATTGAAATTCAAGAAAAAGTAAGAGATTTTGCTGATCGCATGATGCGGCCCAATTCCAGAAAATATGATGAATTGGCTGAATTTCCGTGGGAAGTGGTGAAGCAAGCCTACAAAGAAGGTTTGATGAATGGCCCCATGGATGCAATATACGGGGGTAGCGGGCACAGCATTTTTGAAAGTGCATTGGTTTCTGAAGAATTTGGAGCAGGTTGCGTTGGGATTGGTATATGTATGGATGCCAATACATTGGCCCTTACCCCATTATACCTGGGAGCTACAGATGAACAAAAAAAGCGCTTTTTCGGTCAAATAATAGAAGAGCAAAGTGTTGCAGCCTATGCACTAACTGAACCAAATGCAGGATCAGACGTTGCAGGAATTAAAACACAAGCCATTCTGCATGGTGATAAATATATTCTTAACGGACATAAGCGTTATATTACAAACGGAAGCGTATCTTCCTTTATAACTGTTTTCGCTCTTACTGATCCTACCAAAGGAGCTAGGAGTCTGACAGCATTTGTGGTGCCAACAAATTCTCCCGGAGTTGAAATTGTTTCCGATTTAAAAAAAATGGGACAACGTGCCTCGGTGCAAACGGAGTTTAAATTCCATGATGTTGAAGTTCCTATAGGTAATCGTATTGGAGGTGAAGGTCATGGTTTTTTATTGGCCATGAAAACTTTTGAGCGCACGCGTACAGGTGTAGCTGCACTGAGTGTTGGAAATGCACGGGAAGCTTACGAAACCTCAAAAAATTGGGCTAAGAACCGCATTCAATTTGGAAAACCGATCACCGTAAATCAAGGAGTTAGTTTTATGATTGCCGACATGGCCACTGAAATTGAAGCTGCCCGATTATTGACATGGAATGCTGCTTGGGCTTACGATACAGGTCAAAAAACGGCCAATACCCTATCTGCTATGGCTAAGTTATATGCATCGGATGTAGCCATGAAAGTGACGACAGATGCTGTTCAGGTAATGGCCGGGGAGGGATATTCTACAGATTTTCTTGTAGAGAAAATGATGCGTGATGCCAAACTTTGTCAAATTTATGAGGGAACCAATCAAATTCAACGCTTGGTAATTGGTAAAGGTGTACTCAAATAAAATACCCTATTTGATAACCAAATCCGGATGAAGTTTTCGTCCGGATTTTTTTTTATTGATTCAATTCTTATGAAGTAAAGTTCATTTTTAGAATTGATGTGACTATTAATTAAACTTGTTGTAGGATAACTAATTGCGGATAATTACATGTGGATTATTGGGTAGTGCCTGATAAATGGTTTGTGCTTCCTTTCTGGAAATCCAAATATAAAACGTGGGTTCATAATGATTAAACAATGATAACCCTATCTTATTGCATCGATTTTTTATAACATCGTTAAAATACGGATAACGAGTTGATGAACTATCTGGTGGTAAACTAAAAACAATAAAGCTGATGTTGTTGTTGAGGGAAAATTGCCAGAAAAATGTTTCAGGATTGACTACGGTAGAATCAATTACCTGTCTGGCGCCATCTTTATTTACCTTTATTTTTTTAAATTGGCGCTTTTCAATATTGCTCTTACTCTGGATTATTCGCAACGGGTGACCAAATAATAAAGTATATTCCTCACCTGATAGGTTTTGGAGAAAATTGTCGGGATAAATGGCTTGAATGTCTGCGTTGATTAATGATAGTCCTTTGAAATTTAAGTGAATAACACTGTCAGTAAAATCTATTCCTAAACCCATTGAGTCAATTCCAGATATAAAAAGTTGATTTTCAATCCAAATTTTTTCTTTCCACATGGATTTTTGAATCTCATGTTCCCATTCCACTGGTTGAAATGAAATATTTTGTGCCGAAGAATTGAATTCCTTGGCTTTGTTCAAGGCCGATTGATATCCAAGCGTGGTTTGCAATATTATAAATATCAGTATTGTAATAATGATATCAATCCCTGAAACAGCTGCTTTTCGATATCCAAATTTTACGAATAATTGTTCAGTTTTCATTTTAGTAGATAAATACTTTCGCTCCAACAGGCAATTCATTGTATAGAAATTCTAAGTCAGCATCTCCCAATCGCACACATCCGTGAGTAACAGGCATTCCTAAAAAACGTTGATAAAGTGTACCATGAATGAGATATCCATTACCCAGATTTAATGCATAATCGCCCAGAACTCCATATTCAAAACGCGAATCATGATTTGCCGGAGGGATAGGCAAACCTTCTTCAGCAAAAGCCCAATCGGGTTTTTTCCAAACAGGATCCACAATTTTGTTTTTAACCGTGAATACTCCTCGGGGAGTTTCAAATTTATAGGTTTTGTTACCCTCTACTTCAAGTTTAATATTACTTCCTGTTGAACAGATGCCTTCATGGACCACTGCTCCATTTTTAATCATTTTAAAGGTGTTATCACTGGTATTGATCAATAGGTATTGTTTCCCCGGATTTAGTTTGTCGAGTTTTGCGGTTAACAATTTCACTTCCAAGGCCAATTGTTTTAGTTTAGCTTCATCACCGGGTATTTTATTTACCGATACATGATTCGAATTTGAAAATTGAAAGACCTGGTTCTGAACATAGGGTAAAACAACCAATTGAGATATGAAGTGTAGCATCAGACCCAGAAAAAACGCACCTGCTACAATTGTGAGATCAATTATGTTTGATTTGGTTTTCATCTTTGCACCTTCTTAAAATACGCCTCTAATGGCTTGTCAGATCCAACAATAATAACGGGTGTTGAAACTTTGCAATAATCATATATTATATCCATGTCTTCGTTAGAAACTGCAATGCATCCATCTGTCCAATGAACACCTTTCCCGCCATGACCATGAATTTCAATTAAATTTCCGATTTTTGTGTTGGGAGGAATTGATCCATTGGATTTAAGGTTCTCAAAACGAGCCAGATCATCCTTGTTTGGGAAATTTATTAATAAGGATTTGTAAAACTTGGTTTCATTTCGACTTTTTTTTCTGGTAATTTGATAAACTCCCTCAGGAGTTGCTTTGTCGCCCATTTTCACTTTGTCACCAATCCAGTTTTTGCCAAATTCAGCTTTAAATGACGCCAATATTTTCCCTGATCTATATATAAAGCAAGTTGAAGCTAATTTATTGATATACACAACCGTTTTACCTTTCTTTGATAGTTCGAGTGCCAATTGTGTATTTTTCTGCCAAATACCATAATCCTTAAAGTAAAGCCTTAAAAATTGTTCTGCATCATCAGAGGCTTTTGAGACTAACTTCGCTGAAGCATGAGCCAGTTGAGTTGCGATATAGATGGAGCCTTGATTTTGGGCCTCCAATGCCTCATTGTATTTCAATCGACCCTCACTGAATGTTTTGAATGTAGATTTATCTAGTGGAAGCTTCCAAAAGATGATTTCAAAGGTATCTAGTTGATCCTTGATAATCAACAGCAATGTACTCAAATTACCATCCACGGCAGCTTTTTCAACTTGTGCATCATCAATGGCCATACTACAAATTGAATCCGATTGCAGCGCCCAAATTCTAACTTGAGAATAATCTCGCAATACGAACCATTTTTCGTTTTGTACTTTCCATTCCGACATGGTCTGTTTGAATAACTGCTCAGCTTCGGAGTACTTCTCATTCGCATACTGATCTGCTTGCTCATTTTTGGCAACAGACAAACGCTTGAGGGCGATTTGAATTTCAACTTCAGGAGCTCGATTAGATATATAACTATAGGTTAAATATCCAACCAACAATAAAATCAACAGACTTATAAACAGCACGATCTGTCTTAATTGTTTACGATTCTTGTTCATAAAAAAAATGCCGGGATAAATCCCGGCACACGGATTAAATCCAAAAATTACTTCTTTTTCTTATTGTATTTTTCGACCACAGTTTTCAACTCCAAATTGATTTTGGTAGCTTTGTCCAGGGTAGCTTTAGCCTTGGTTTGAGCAGGAATCAAACTCCCTTGTTCAATTAGTTGTCCAATCTCAAGAGTAGAACCATCAATAACTGACAATTCACTTTTAATAGCTTCAATGACAGCTTTCCCTTCCTTGCCTTTTGGGGCATTACTAACCAAAACACCATTTTCAGATGCTAAGCCATTAAGGCTGGCTACTATATCCAGAACTTCTTGTTTAATGGACTCCTTTTTGGCTTCCGTTTTGCTTACCAGCGCATTGGCTTCAGATTCTACAGCCGACAATTTTAATTTTACTTCAGTAAAATTTTTAAAGAAATGTCCGTTAATCGACTCTATTTGTGCATTTATCGAATTCATTGAATCCACCAGGGCAGCATATTCAGGAGCCAAGTAAACATTTGCTTGTGATAAATTCGCCTTTTCAATGGCCGCTTTTGCTGAATCCAGCTCCACTTGAGGTAATTTAGCGCATCCCCCAACTATCAATGCAAAGACTACTGCAGCAATCGCAAAAAAAACTTTTTTCATACTTTTAATTACTTACTTTTTTAAACATTAGTTCTATCGCACATGCGATAATTTTCCATATTGAGACGCAGAGTTAGTCCGAGGTAACATGTGATGATAAAAAAAAGTTTATTTTTACATAAAGATTGGTCTAACTAAAATTCATATCTTATATTAAAATGATATACAGTCGTTTAACTGATAAAGAACTCGTCGACATAATTGTTGTTAATGGAGAATCACGTGCCTACGAAGTAATATATCAGCGATATTTTAATAAGGTTCAGGATAGATCTTACAGTTTCCTACGCAATAAGAACGTGGCCTCCGATTTTGCCAATGAAATTATGGGAAAAGTGTATGAAAAGTTGCCTGGGTTTAAGGGCAACTCATCATTTTCTTCATGGCTTTATGCCATTACTTACAATCACCTTATCGACTTTCTGCGAAAAAAGAAACACTCACATTATCCTAGTTGGAACGAAAGCAATGAAATTCCGGAAATTATTGACGAATCAGATGCTGAAATTGAATTGTTAAGTTATGAAAAGTTGCTAGTTATCCTCGAACGCGTTCATCCGGAAGAAAAGGCGCTATTGTTAATGAAATATCAGGATGAACTAACATTAAAGCATATTTCTGGTATTTTGGCAATAAGTGAGGATGCTGTAAAAATGCGGCTGAAGCGGGCGCGTTCAAGGGTTATTTACCTCTATCATCACACCAATAGTTAAAGATTTTGCTTCTGCTGTTACCTGATATAAGTTTTTCGTCAAAATAGGGTTCAACCCAAAAGTCTATGATATCAAATTTTTTAAATTCAAATAAAACTGAGGTTCCGGCACAACTTCATTCGTTGCTTTTGGAGCAATTTCCTCAAGCCATTAATATTGATTGGATTAAAGTCGGAGATTATCTGGAAGCGGTTTTTTATGTTGATTCGAGTGAATATATTGCCAAATTTGATTCTGTCGGTCATTTGGAAAACTACAAGGTCAATCTACTTATGGATGCAGTACCCCATTATATTAAATCAACTGCTGAGGATTATGGTGAAATAATGAGTACAATATGTATTTATAGTGATCAAAATAAAGGTTTTGAGGTAGTCATCCGAAAGCCGGATCTATCGCGAGAGGTATTGCTAATGGATGCGCATGGAAAAATCACGGAAGTTAGAAAAGTATGAAAATGATCTATAAAAAAACCCGCCATTGGCGGGTTTTTTTATAGATCAAATCCAATTAGAATTTGTAAATTCCGTCGTCTATCAATTGATCAGCAATCCTTCTACGCGATTCTTTCACATTGAACGCTGGAGCATAGGTCAGTTTATTTAATACAGAAGTGTATTTTTCCAGCTGTTCGCCTTCTGAGATTGAGCCAATGGCATCAAAGGCTACCTGATGCACTTTCTGTACTGTTGAATGCGTAAGTACATCCAGAATATCTTGGTACAAAAACAGGTTTTCCTTGTTCATCGATTCCAGTTTTTCAACACGCAATGCTGTGGATTCCAATACGTAAACAAGCATAATGGCATCAGCAATGTTCATTAAAATTTCCTCTTCGAACATCAACTTGCGTTGGAAAGTGTCCTGTGCCAGAGGGAGTAACATGAGCACAACTTTTTTCAAATGGTTGGTTTGTGCTTTTTTTACTGAATAGTAATCTCCTGTGAAATCAACACAGGTAAGATTATCCATGTTAGCAATGAGTTCTCTTGCTTGCTCAAACAACTCAATATTGTGTTTCAATCCTTTTTTCATCACGGAATCGACTGTAATCATTCGATTGATTTCGTTGGTTCCTTCAAAAATTCTGTTGATGCGGCTGTCGCGATAGGAACGGTCGGCAGGAGCTTCCGAAGAAAACCCCATTCCACCAAAAATCTGAACCATTTCGTCAACGATATAATCAAGTGATTCAGAACCATATACCTTAAGTAATGCACATTCAGGTTCATATTCTGCTACTCCGCCAATATTGGCTTCTCCATAAGATTTACCTTGTTCGAGCAAACTCTCGATGGTGTCTTGAACATCTTTACTCGCTCTGTAAATAGCAGATTCCGTAGAGAACATTTTCACAACCTGCTCGGCCATTTTGTGCTTGATAGCACCAAAAGCAGATAAGAATGAACCAAACTGCTTTCTTTCGTTGGAATAATTCACCGAATTATTAATGGCTCTGCGCATTCCACCTAAAACAGTTGCGCCCAATTTAATGCGCCCAATGTGCAGAATGTTGAGTGCAATTCTGAATCCTTCACCTCTTTTTCCAAGCAAATTTTCTACAGGAACCTTTACATCATTGAAGAAAATCTGACGGGTAGACGATCCTTTAATGCCCATCTTGTGTTCCTCTGGATTCATGGTGATGCCAAGTGTTTTGGCTTCAACGAGGAATGCACTTAAAACGCGATCATTGTCAATTTTGGCAAATACAGTAAGCAAATCAGCAAATCCTCCATTTGTGATCCACATTTTTTGTCCGTTAAGAACATAATGGGAACCGTCTTCGGTAAGAACAGCTTTGGTTTTTCCGGCATTGGCATCGCTACCAGCACCGGGTTCTGTCAGGCAATAGGCTGCCAACATCTCGCCCGAAGCCAGTTGAGGCATGTATTTTTGGTGTTGTTCTTTTGTACCATAATAGAGTAGGGGAAGGGTGCCGATTCCGGTATGAGCCATAAAGGCTACAGAAAAGGAGTAGGCTGAGCCAATGGCCTCGTTGGCTTTCATATTGGTAAGAAACGATTGTCCAAATCCATCATATTCCTCAGGAACACTAATACCAAGTAGTCCTAATTCGCCAGCCTTTTTCAATAACGAAGGCATTAAACCTTCCTGATGATTATCCAATGCATCAAAATGAGGGGCGACTTCTGTTTCAACAAAATCAACACATGTTTCGGCAATCATGCGTTGTTCTTCATCAAACTCTTCCGGTATAAAAATTTGGTCTGGAGTAACTTCTTTTAACAGGAACTCTCCACCAACAATGGCAGCTTTTGTATCCATTATTAACAGTTTAATTAGTAAATTGGACGCAAAGATAAAATTTGCATCAAAACAGCGTTGGGTTTGCTGCTTATTTAGATTCTGTAAAAACATAAAAATCCGCCATAAGCGGATTTTTGTCATCAGTGCGTTGAAGATACTTATTCCTTTGGAATAATTTTCTTAGGTGCAGCTAAAACAATTTTTATTTCATCCTTCTTACCATCATAGTTTACTTTGATGTGGGTTCCTTCAGAAAGGTTGGTTTTAATAATTTCCTCAGCAAGCTGGTCTTCAATGTATTTCTGAATGGCTCGCTTAAGCGGACGAGCGCCGAATTGTTCATCCCACCCTTTATCAATAAGAAAATCTTTGGCTTTGGGACTTACTGTAATCTTATATCCCATTTGGATAATCCGATTGATCATGTGTGACAATTCAATGTCGATGATCTTATGGATTTCAGCACGTTGCAGCGAATCAAACACAACAACATCGTCAATACGATTGAGGAATTCAGGTGCAAAGGCACGTTTAAGTGCATTTTCAATTACACCCTGACTATGTGTGGCTTTAGCTGCCACTTTGGCTTGTGTTGCAAATCCAACACCTTGTCCAAAATCTTTCAACTGACGCGAACCAATGTTTGAGGTCATAATGATGATGGTATTTTTAAAATCAACCCTACGCCCCAAGCCATCAGTTAACTGACCATCATCCAGTACCTGCAATAATAAGTGGAAAATATCCGGATGTGCTTTTTCAATTTCATCGAGCAGTACAATGGAGTAAGGCTTTCTTCTTACTTTTTCAGTCAATTGCCCACCTTCTTCATAACCAACATATCCGGGAGGCGCTCCAACCAATCTACTAACAGCAAATTTTTCCATGTACTCACTCATGTCCACACGAATCAAAGCGTCTTCACTGTCGAACAGGAATTTAGCCAACATTTTGGCTAGATAGGTTTTACCAACTCCGGTGGGACCTAAAAACACAAATGATCCAATGGGTTTGTTGGGATCTTTTAATCCGGCACGGTTTCTTCGAATAGCTTTTACTACCTTCTCGATGGCCTGACTTTGTCCAATAACCTGTTTATTAAGTTCTTCGGCCATATTTATGAGTCGGAGGCTTTCCTTTTGCGCAATATTTTGAACCGGAATACCTGTCATCATGGCGACTACTTCGGCAACATTTTCACCAGTAACCTCTTCTCGGTGGATGTTCGATTCATCTTCCCACTTTTTCTTTGCTTTTGCCAGTTCTGCAACATAACGCCGCTCAATGTCGCGAAACTGAGCAGCCTCTTCAAATTTTTGACTTTTAATAGCTGCAGTTTTACTCTTTTTTATTTCTTCAATGGCGTTCTCAAGGTTGATAATTTCGCCCGGAACATGAATGTTGGTAATATGAACCCTTGCACCGGCTTCGTCTAAAGCATCAATGGCCTTGTCAGGTAAAAAACGATCGCTAATGTATCTGTTGGTGAGTGTAACGCAGGATTTAATGGCTTCGTCACTGTATTTCACCAAATGGTGATCCTCGTATTTCTCCTTAATATTATTCAGGATTTCAATGGTTTCTTCCGCTGAGGTAGCTTCCACCAAAACCTTTTGAAATCTGCGTTCCAGCGCACCATCCTTTTCAATATGCTGACGGTATTCGTCGAGCGTAGTGGCTCCAATGCATTGTAGTTCGCCGCGAGCTAAAGCCGGTTTAAACATATTGGAGGCATCCAGCGCACCTGAAGCGTTTCCTGCTCCTACAATCGTGTGGATTTCATCAATAAACAGAATAATATCAGGATTCTTGGTAAGCTCATTGAGCACCGCTTTCATTCGTTCCTCAAATTGTCCGCGGTACTTTGTACCCGCAACAATTGAGGCCAAATCGAGTGTTATAATCCGTTTATTGAAAAGAGCTCTGGATACTTTTCGTTGAATGATGCGTAAGGCCAGACCTTCAGCAATGGCTGACTTACCTACACCGGGTTCTCCTATAAGAATGGGGTTGTTTTTTTTGCGCCGACTTAAAATTTGAGCAATCCGTTGAAGTTCATCTTCCCGCCCAACGATAGGGTCAAGTTTACCCTCTTCGGCATAACGTGTTAAATCACGACCAAAGTTGTCGAGTACAGGAGTCTTTGATTTAGGGGCACCGGTTTTTTTCTCGCTACTGCCAAACGGCCGTCCCATTTCTTCCTGTGGATCATCCATGTCATCTTGTAATTCGGCCCTTGGTTCAATGGTAGGAGGAATGTCCTTTTGTTCTTTAACAATGGAGGTTAATTCATCTTTTACCGCTTTGTAATTCACACCATCTTTGCCTAGTTTACTTGTTACCAGATTGTTTTCATCTTTTAAGATGGCAAGTAACAGGTGTTCAGTTCCAATTAAATCTGCGTGAAAAACCTTGGCTTCTAAATAGGTGATCTTGAGGGCTTTTTCCACCTGTTTTACCAAGGGAATATTTTCAATATTAACTGACTGAGAAACAGGATTTTTTATCGCCACCTCAAGCTCTTGTTTACATTTATCCAAATTTACGCCAAAAAAATTCAGCAGTTGTACTGCCATTCCTTCACCGTCACGAATAATTCCGAGTAACAAATGCTCCAGACCGATATAATTATTTCCCAATCTCACAGCTTCTTCACGACTGAATGCCAGAACATCTTTAACCCGTTGAGAAAATTTTGCTTCCATATAATTATCTTTTTTCAGGTGACAAAATTACATAAACTTATGCTATGTGTTTAATCACCCCGTTTTATCCTTAATTTCAATAAGGTTTGTAATGTATGTCAAGTATTATGCCAACATTGCCACTGGTAAACATGATAAATGTCAAAAGTTGGAATTATAAAACTAAGATAAACTGAGAACCAATGGAATCATTAAATATTAAGCTAACTTTTTAACAGCCCCATGTTGAAATAATGTTTGAATACCTATTAATAAAATGACTTTATTATTTTCAAATTAGTACCTTTGCATACTTTTTAATTTTTAATTGGAAAAGAAGGAATATCCCTATGGAGAATGTTTTTGAAGGTGAAAGGATCATCAAAGTAAATATTGAGAATCAAATGAAATCAGCCTACATCGATTATTCGATGTCGGTGATTGTGTCGAGGGCTCTGCCTGACGTAAGGGATGGATTTAAACCAGTACACCGAAGGGTTCTCTTTGGAATGCACGAGTTGGGTGTATATTCTAACCGCGGGCATAAAAAGTCTGCCAGAATCGTGGGTGAGGTTTTAGGTAAATACCATCCTCACGGCGATACGAGTGTATACGATTCTATGGTGCGTATGGCTCAGGAATGGTCGTTGCGGTATCCCTTGGTCGACGGACAAGGTAATTTTGGATCGGTGGATGGTGATAGTCCGGCTGCTATGCGTTATACCGAGGTGCGTTTGCGTAAAATTGCAGAAGAAATGCTCGTGGATATTGAGAAGGACACGGTAGATTTTCAACTCAATTTTGATGATAGTTTGAAAGAGCCCACTGTTCTTCCTACGCAAATTCCGAACCTGCTCATCAATGGGGCATCGGGAATTGCCGTAGGAATGGCTACCAACATGGCACCTCATAACCTTACACAGGTAATCAATGCAATACTGGCTTATACCGATAATGATGAAATTTCTATTGCAGATCTAGGAAAGATAGTACAAGCTCCTGATTTTCCTACCGGTGGTATTATTTATGGTTACGAAGGGGTGATAAATGCTTTTGAAACGGGTCGTGGCAGAGTTGTTATTCGTGGTGAAATCACCGTTGAAGAAGCTGGAAATGGACGTGAAAGATTGGTCGCTACTTCTATTCCATATCAGGTAAATAAGGCCGAAATGATTAAGAAAACGGCTGATTTGGTAAATGAAAAGAAAATTGAGGGTATTTCTGATATAAATGATGAATCAGATCGCAATGGAATGCGCATTGTGTATGACCTCAAAAAGGATGCATTGCCAAGTATTGTTATCAATAAATTATATCAACTCACTGCACTTCAGAGTTCATTCAGTATCAACAATGTTGCTTTGGTTCATGGAAGACCAAAAATCTTGAACCTTAAGGACATGATTTTCCATTTTGTGGATCATCGACATGATGTGGTGGTGCGCAGAACACAATATGAACTTTCTGAAGCTGAACGCAAAGCACATATCCTTGAAGGGTTACTTATTGCGCTTGATCATTTAGATGAAGTTATTGCATTGATCCGTGCATCTAAAACTCCAGAGGAGGCCAAGAATGGTTTGATTGAAAGTTTTAAACTAACCGAAATTCAAGCCAAAGCCATTCTGGAAATGAGATTACAGAAGCTAACGGGATTGGAACGAGACAAAATTAAATCGGATTATGCCGAATTAATGGAACTCATTACTCATTTGAAAGCGTTGTTGGCTAGCAAGGAATTACGTAACGAGGTTATTAAAGAGGAACTAATTCGTATCCGAGATAAATATGGTGATGAACGTCGATCTCAAATCGTATATACAGCCGAAGATATTCGTATGGAAGATGTGATTCCAGACGAAGAAGTTGTTATTACTATTTCAAGACTGGGTTATATTAAACGTACGCCATTAACTGAATATAGACAACAAAAAAGGGGAGGACGTGGGTCAAAAGCAGGAGCCACACGTGATGAGGATTTCTTAGAACATTTGTTTGTTGCGACAAACCATAATTATATGCTTTTCTTTACAGAACAAGGAAAAGTATTTTGGATGAGGGTATTCGAAATCCCCGAGGGCACAAAAACCTCCAAAGGTAGGGCTATTCAAAACCTGATAAATATTGAAGGTAACGATACCATTAAGGCCATTATCAATACAAAAGACTTAAAGGACGAAGAATACATACAAAACAATTTCATCATCTTAGCTACTAAAAAAGGTGTTATTAAAAAGACTGCACTCGAAGCTTATTCACGACCCCGACAGAATGGTATAAACGCTATTACGGTTAAGGATGGTGATGAACTTATCGAAGCTCGTTTGACCAATGGCTCCAACGAAATTATTTTGGCCAATCGCTCAGGAAGAGCTATCCGTTTTAACGAGAGCAAAGTGAGACCAATGGGGCGAAATGCATCAGGTGTTCGTGGTATTACTTTGGCAGATGAAAAGGATGAAGTTGTAGGAATGATTTGTCTGGATAGTTCAGATGAATTTCAGGAAAATGTGCTTGTCGTTTCTGAGAAAGGATATGGTAAACGATCGATTGTAGACGATTATCGGGTGACCAATAGGGGAGGTAAGGGAGTGAAAACACTCAACATTACTGAAAAAACTGGAGATCTGATTGCCATTAAAAATGTGACGGATAAGGATGGCCTAATGATTATTAATAAATCGGGTATTGCTATTCGTATCCCAGTTGTTGATTTACGGGTTATGGGTAGAGCTACTCAGGGTGTAAAATTGATTCGAATCGATGATGGGGACGGAATTGCCGCTGTAGCTAAGGTTAGTATTCATGAAGATGAGGAAGATACGGAGGTCGAGGGTGTAGTTTTACACGAAGAAGAAACAACAATTGAAAATACTAATGAGAATACTGAAAATTTAACTGATTCAACTAGTCCTGATGCGGAAATCATAGAGGAATAGTTATATTATTATTTAATTGTTTAGAATATTTTTAAATAAATGCATAATTTGGCACGTCTTTGGTTTAACAATATCTTTGCCGAACTATAAAATTTGAAACAATGAAAAAAATACTCGTTTTATTTAGCCTGGTTTTGGTTTTTACCATGGCTGCTCAAGCCCAAAACAATAAAAGAACCAGCGCCTACATGTACAATAAAAATGGTCAATACGACAAAGCTAAAACTGCTATTGATGAAGCAATTCTTCATCCAAAGACAGCTGAAGACGCCAAGACCTGGATGTATAGAGGTATCATTTATTATAATATTGCGATCTCTGAGGATGCAGAAGTCAAAGCACTTTCCGATGATGCAGCAGCAATATCTTATGAATCTTTTGCTCAATCGAAAAAATTTGATGCCAAAGGTCAATTAACAGGGGAATCTTCATTTTATTTAATTCAGCTTACCAATTTATTTTATCAAGCTGGCGCCAATGGTTTTCAGAATAATGACTATACATTAGCTATCAAAAATTTTAAAAAAGCCTTTGATATTGCCGAAATTGATGGTCGTTTTGATACAGTAGCTGCATTTAACATTGGTATGAGTGGGGTATATGCTGACGATCCGGAACTTGGTAAAAGTAGCATGGAATATTTAAAAAAATGTATTGATGTTGATTTTCGTGATCCCAGAGTCTATTTGTTTTATGCCAGATCTCAAAAACAATTAGGTGATACAACCGCCGCGTTTGCTACTCTCGAAAAAGGTCGTGCTATTTTCCCAGATGAAATGAGTCTTCAATTGGAGCAGTCACAGCTTTACCTTGAAACTGGACAAAATGAAAAGCTAATTGGCAGCCTTAAAGAAGCAATTGCTGCTGATCCTTCAAACGAAAACTTGTATCGTGTACTTGGTCAAACTTATGAAAATATTGGAGATATTGAAAATGCCTCTTTGTATTATCAAAAAGCCATCGATATCAATCCTGACTTTGGCGATGCTATTTTCAACCTCGGTGCTATCTATGTAAATCAGGCAGCCAATTTGTATAGTGAAGCAAATAATTTGCCTTTCGAAGAACAAAAGAAATACGATGAACTTAAGGCACAGGCTGATGAAAACTTGAATAAAGCTCTTCCATACTTGGAGCGTTCATTGCAGTTGAATCCAGGTGATGAGGTGGTTATTTCAGCTTTAAAAGAAGCCTACACCAATCTGAGAATGACTGATAAACTCAAAGAGTTAAATCAATAGAAACGATAGGAAGAAAAGGGGACTTGTTTAAGTCTCCTTTTCTTTTACTTTATTATTTAACATAATATTAATTATAGGACAATTATATATATGGTTAATTTTAACATGTAAGCTTAATCTTTCTTTTTAACTTAAAGATTTATTTGGCTTGTAAGAACTATTTTCGCTTAGATTTAGATTTCCGCTTTTTAAAGGTTTGCTCATCTTGCTCTGCTTTATTCATTAATGATTTCCAATCATCTAATTTCTCATCAGTAACAAAAATGGTGGCATTATATTCACCCTTGGTTATTTCAATGGTTTGAATTTTTTTCCCCAGGTTTTCTTCGATTTCTGCCAGAACAGTTCTTTCCTCACTGCTACAAAATGAATATGCTTGTCCTTTTTTCGATCCTCGACCAGTTCGACCTACCCGATGCACATAGTTCTCAGTACTTTCTGGCAAATCATAATTAATGACATATTCTACATTTGGAATGTCAATCCCACGTGCACTTACATCTGTAGCTACCAGCACAGCGAGTTCTCCCGATCGAAATCTTTTCATGGTTAATTCACGTTCCTTTTGCAGTTTATCACTATGGATGGTTTCCACAAATATTCCCACGCGCTCCATAGCCTTTAACACGCGTTCGGCTCTAACTTTGGTGCGAACAAATACCAGCACTTTCTTGTCCGGATTTTCTTTTAAGAAGTATTCTAAAAAGAATCTCTTGTCGTCCATTTCAATGAAAGCTACCGAATGTTCAATATTTTTTGATACTGGATCTTTTGGTGATATTTGAATTCTAATTGCATCATTAACAATAGAATAGGCTAATTTTTTAATCTTTTCATTGATGGTAGCCGAAAAGAAGAGCGTTTGCCGTTTTCGTGGTATATGACGCATTAAATCATGAATATCCTGAATAAAACCTTGATCTAACATGTGGTCGGCCTCATCAAGAACCAATATTTTAATTCCATCAATTTTTAATGCACTCTGACTCACTAAGTCGAACATGCGACCTGGCGTGGCGACAACTATATCAACACCTTTGTTAAGTTGCTTAATTTGTGGTGATTGGTCTGCTCCTCCATGGATACACAATGTTTTTATCGCAGTAAACCTTCCCAGGGTATGAAATACACTTTCAATTTGTATAGCTAACTCGTGCGTTGGAGCCAACACCAAGCATTGGACTCCTTTTTTGTGATATCCTCCCCTATTTTGATCGAGCAAAAGTTGTAAAATAGGAATTACAAAAGCTCCTGTTTTTCCTGTTCCGGTTTGTGCAATGGCTAAAACATCCTCACCTTTTAAGATGGGAGGAATACAACGATATTGAATGTCAGTTGGTTTTTTATAGCCCAAAAGTTCAATGCTGTCTTTAATGTCTTTGGCAATTCGGTAATCTTCAAACTTCATTTGGTATATTTAAGGGGCAAAGATAGTTAGTCTTTGCAAGTAGAAACCAGAAACGTGCCTGCAAGTATATAATTTGCTGCTTCTTTAGGCAATTCTTTTGCAAATAGTATTTGTTTTTTGTGTTTAATGGCAACAAAAGTAAAGAACGAGTAATCCAAAGGACAATAACTAACTATTAAGAGTATCCAATGAAGGTATTGCGTTTTTTACTATTTAATTGAGACCGGTAGTATAATCTTTTTGTTAATAATTGGTCAATCACTGTCACGAAACCATATATTTGCTAAGTTTGTAAAACCAAAATCAAATACAAGGATTGAATGCCTTATGAAAATACTATTCTTCAACGCGCTTGTGTTGAAGAATTTGAACAGCTTTATAATTCATTATATAGTGCTTTATTGACGCACAATAATGTTTTGTTTTTGGCTCCTGAGGGAGTGCAAAAGGTGTGTAGCACAGTTAAAGCTTTACAAGATCAACCTGCTTTTAGAAACCACCGCCCTCGTATTATTTTATTAATGCACGATCCTTATGTTGTGAGCGAGATGGGAATAAATCACTCGTTTTTTAATGAAGACACAAGACTGATGCGTATTGTTCCTGGGAAGCACACAAACCACCTTATCAGGGAATTGAATACTTCTCCTGATTTAGTGGCAGGAACACCTGCAAAGATTCTTGAGCTCATTCAAAAAGGATATATTCAAATATCACATTTCGATGCGATTATTATTGAAGATGTAAGCAGTTTTCAATATTTGGGATATTATGACCATTTGCAACAGATTATCGAAACTGCAGAAAATACGACTAAAGTGGTATTCACTTCATCACTCGAAAATCAAGAGAGTTTACCACTTCCCCTTAGGGTTAAACCTCATTTGGTAAATCAATTGCGTTTGAATTTCCCCTTTCGTTTTCATGCTTTTACACTGATTTCGGAGGAAGCAGGTAAACCAAATACCTTATTTGATCTTTTATGTGAGTTATTTCCGCGTCCGACAATGGTTTATTGCAATCATCGGGGAGCAATTATTCGGCTTCAGAAAATTTTAGCGGCAAAAAAAATGTCGGTAGGAATCATTCATGGAGGATTGGAAGAAGTTGTACTTGAAGATACCTTAGCGATGTTTCGTAATGGTAGTTTGCTGGTGCTGCTTACTACGGATATGGCCATACAGGATAGGTGGTTTCCGGATGTAAAGTACCTTGTTCACTACCAGATGCCACTTAATAATCAGTCGTATCAGAAAAGAAACAATGTATTGCTGAATCATCATCATTTTGCTACAGCATTTCATATTATTCAGGAAGATGAGGATCAGCCTGATTTTATTCATACACTGCCTGATGTGATTGAAATCTCGCATCATTATCATGAGGCACCTTTATCATATTGGAAAACAATTAAATTGGAGTTTAGTGCCAATATTGTACTTGAGAATAGTGAAATAATACAACTACTGGCTTCGATCGGAAAGTTGCACCGTGATGAGATTGGATTAATTGAAAAAATTAGGCATTCTTACTACATTGCTATTGCTTATAGAAAAGCACACAAAACTTTAGAACGAATCGATGGTGCGAAATTTAATAACCAGATTTGCTCAGCAGCTATTATAGAAGAATATTCTGAGTAGAAAAAGTAAAATCAGGACCTTTCTTCTAATTCTAACCACCTCATCATTTTATTATCAATGGTTTCCATTAATGCTGAAATTCGAACAGAAGCTTTGGTCAGGGCTTCGTAATCCTGTGAACCGGAATCCATAAATACGACTAACTCCGACTTTTCTTCTTCTAAAGATTCAATTTCTTTTTCAATTCGTTCATATTCCTTTTGTTCAGCAAAGGATAGTTTTTTCTTAGGTGATGCATTTTGCGCCTTTTCTGTGTCTATACTTTCTATTTTCTTCTTTTCTTCACGGACGATATTTTTCTCGTTTTTCTGCAGTTGGTCAAGCTTGTTGCGGTACTGACTGTAATTGCCAGGGAAATCTTTGATTATACCTTCACCTTCAAATACGAACATATGATCAACAGTATGATCAAGGAAATAACGGTCGTGAGAAACCAAAAGCAAACAACCTTTAAAACCGATCAGAAACTCCTCTAATTTATTGAGTGTCATTAAATCCAAATCATTGGTCGGCTCGTCAAGAATAAGAAAATTGGGGTTTTGAATTAAAATAGTCAGCAGATACAACCTTCTTTTTTCACCACCGCTTAACGAAGATACCAACTGATGCTGCATATCGGCATTAAACAAGAAATAATGCAAAAATTGAGTGGCGGTAATACTCCCTGATTTTCCTACAGGAATTACCTCAGCAATTTCTTTTACAACATCTAAAACTCGCTGATCCTCTTTAATTTGTATACCATCTTGTGCGTAGTGTCCATAAACAATGGTTTCACCGGTGGTAATTTTTCCAGAATCAGGAGTCACTTTACCTGTAATGAGGTTCAGTAGGGTTGATTTCCCGATTCCATTCTTGCCTAATATTCCAATTCGCTCCCCCTTTTTAAACAGATAACTAAAGTCATTAATGAGCATTTTGTCACCAAGGCTCTTTGTAACATGACTCATTTCCAATATATTTCCACCAACCCTTGTATTTGCTACCTGAAGTTTTAATTCTTTCTCAGTGATTAAGCTATTGGCTTTTTCTTTTGTTTTTTCAAAACTATCAATTCTGGATTTCGATTTTGTGGTTCGGGCCTTGGGCATTCGGTTAATCCATTCTTGTTCTTTTTTCATGAGCTTTCTGGCTTTATCCACCTCAGTGCGGGCAATTTCTTCACGATTGGCTTTTTGTTCCAAAAAAGTTTTGTAATTTCCAAAATAGCTGTAAATATTACTTTGACTAAGTTCAATGATTTGGTTGCAAACACGATCAAGAAAATACCTGTCGTGGGTCACCATAATGAAGGTGATATGCGATTGACTGATAAATTTTTCAAGCCATTCAATCATTTCAATGTCAAGGTGGTTCGTTGGTTCATCCAGAAGTAGAAACTCTGGATTATCCAATAGTGTTAGGGCTAGAGAAAGTCTTTTCTTTTGTCCTCCGGAAAGTGTTGCTACCAATTGTGATCGGTCTGTAAGATTAAAACGTTGTAGCATTGCTTCCAATCTTCGATCATAATCCCATGCTTGATGAATGTCCATTTTATTGCTTGCTTCTGCCAAAGCAAATTCGGCTTCTTTTGAATGTTCAACTGAATGCGCCTCTACAGCGTTTTCATATTCACCAATAATTTTTAAAAGATTCGTACTATGTCCTTTTATGAGTTCATTTACAGTTAGGGTCTCATCAAAATCCGGATCCTGTGGCAAATAAGCCAAGCGAACACCATCACGCAAAACAACCTTTCCTGAGTCGGGTTCTTCCACATGAGCCAAAATGCGCAACAAAGTAGACTTACCTGCCCCATTTTTAGCTACCAGCGCCATTTTGTCGCCACGACTCAATCCAAAAGTGATTTCTTTAAATAGCGAAATTTCCCCGTATTGTTTCGAAATATCTTCAACTGAAAGGTAATGCATGCAACAGATATTAATTAAAAAGGCAAAAATACACCTGTTTTTGGTAAGTTCACCTGAATATCGAAGTTTGCGGCTATGTTAAATAGTTTATTTTTGCCGCGGTTTGTGTGTGAGCCAATTAATGGCCATATACAACGAACATCCTTGTTTAATTTGCAAAAGGTTTTAAGATGGGTAATTTTGACGACTATTTTTATTTAGGAAAAGTTATAAAACCACACGGGTTTCAAGGTCGATTGAGTGTTTTTTTAGATACTGACGATCCGGATGAATATTTGGGACTAAAAGTTGTTTTTTTGGCAATTAATGGGGCTCCTGTCCCCTATTTCGTTGAAGAATTATCGATTCTAAACAACAAAGCTGTCATTTCATTCTCAGATATTACAACTCAGGAACAAGCTGAAAAACTGGTTAAAAAAGAGATCTATTTACCTGCCGATCAACTCCCTGCACTAACTGGAAACAAGTTTTATTATCACGAAATTGTGGACATGATGCTTGTGGATGATAAATTTGGGTTGATTGGGCCTGTGAGTGAAGTCCTGGAGTACTCCAATCAGGCCATTATTCAAACTTTTCATAACAATAAAGAAGTACTCATACCTATTAGCGATGCAATTATCCAAAAGGTTGACCGTGAAAATGCTACCATTCTTTTGTCACTTCCGGATGGTTTGCTGGATGTGTATTTGAAAGATTAAAAAACTGTTGCATGAGTAGGCATGAAAGTGACCAACGGCCCTTTTCTTTTCGACAATTTTCTCTTCATCATCATCAATCTACCATGAAGGTAGGTATGGATGCAATCATTCTTGGTGTTTGGACAGGGATTTCAAAGCAGGCTCACGTGTTAGACATTGGAACCGGATCTGGAATTATATCGCTCATATTGGCTTCGAGAGGTGTTAATAGTATAGTCGCAATTGATATAGACAAGCCTTCTGTTGACGAATCAAATCAAAATTTCGCAAAATCGTTATGGGCATCTCAGCTAAATGCGCAAAATACGAGCCTGCAAGAATTTATGTTGAGTGCACAAAAAAAGTTTGATTTGATTATTTCTAATCCCCCATTTTTTCTTGATGGTGTTTTATCTGCATCTGAACGATTGAGTTACGCTCGTCATGCCAAATCTTTGACTTATCGAGACCTTGTTGAAGGAGTAAATATACTTTTAACTGATGAAGGCGTTTTTAGCGTTGTATTACCCTATAAAACAGCGCAGGATTTTATTACTGTTGCTAATGAATACAAACTTTATATAAAACGAAAAATGATCATTTTTCCAAGAAGAGGCATGACTCCTAATCGGATTAATATGGAGTTTTCAAAAAATCCACTTCATAATCCCAAATTAGAAATGTTGAGTATTAGGGAGGAAAGTAATGAGTTTTCAAATGAATATTTACAGTTAACAAATGCCTATTATCTCTAAACACTATAGTTTAGGTATGTTATTGTTTTGAATATCTGATTTTTAAAATGACTTTATTAAAATTCTTTTATGTTAAAATGCATAGGGGATGATTCAATTTTTCTTCCTAAATTTGAAAGGTGTTTAGGTTCATAATCATTTTCGAATTGCTATTTGTTTTATACCACTGAGCCATCGACTAAAATAATATCTATATGGAACCAAATTTTCTACATGATTTCAATAATAAAATCATTCTGATTGTTGAGGATGAAGAAAGTAACTACGAATTACTAGAAGCTTTATTGACCCCAACCGGAGCAAAGTTACTACATGCCTCTACCGGTAAGGTAGCCATTGATTATTTGAAAAATGAGCCACTGATTGATGTGGTATTAATGGACATCAAACTCCCTGACACCAGTGGATATGAAGTAACTAGAAAAATCAGGGAAATAAATGCCGATCTGCCCATTATTGCACAGACAGCTTTTGTGATGTCCGGCGACAAAGAAAAAGCCATCGAGGCTGGCTGCAATGCTTACGTTTCAAAACCAATCGACTTATTAGAATTGCTTGATATTATCTCAGGCTTTATCAATTAGAGGCTTTATTAGGCGTTTTCATTCGTTAACAGGTAATAAGCTCCTAATCTTCCTACATTGGAAGCCTCTTGTTATCAAGCTAAATTAGTCATGTTCATTTAATCAACTTGCAATTGGAAGGGTTTCATTTTAGATGTATTATAAAAAAATGTAAATTTGTATAAATAAAACATATTCATATTAAATCCAATAATCCATGAGTTCAATAACTTATTTTACAAAATTTGGTATTTGGAGCCTTGTTTTGGTTTTGGCTTTGCAGGCATGTAAGAGCGAAAAACAACAAGCTCCACCTCCTCCTGAAATACAGGTGGTTAAAGCTGTTCAGACTAATGTTCCTATTCATTCGGAGTTTGTAGGTCAAGTGTATGGATTATATGATATTCCTATTCGAGCACGCGTAGAAGGATGGCTTCGCGGGATGTATTTTAATGAAGGAACTCATGTGCGTAAAGGTGATTATTTATATAGCATCGATGCGGATACCTATCAGGCTCAAGTAGCAGCTCAAATGGGTATGGTAGCTCAAGCAGAAACGGAATATGTTAAAGCAAAAAGCGATTTGGGAAGAATTGAGCCTTTAGCTGCAATTAATGCGGTGAGTCAGAGTGATTTGGATGCTGCTCGGGCTGCTGCCGGAGCTGCAAAAGCTTATGTGGATGCTGCCAAAGCCAATCTTAATGCTGCACAAATTCAATTGAGCTACACTAAAGTTTATAGTCCTATCAGTGGTATCATTGGTAAAACCAAAGCCAAAGTAGGCGAGTTTGTTGGTCGTGATCCAAACCCTGTTATCCTTAACACCGTATCGACAGTAGATACCATAAGGGTTCAGTTTTTTATTCCTGAAAGTCAGTACTTGGCACTTGCAGAGGAGTTTATCAAAAAACACCGAAATCAGGATGTTAAAAGAGAGTTTAATAATAAACAAAAAGATCTGGAATTAATTCTTTCCAATGGGGATGTATTTCCTGAAAAAGGTTGGATCGATTTTATTGATCGGGAAGTAGATCCTACCACAGGCTCTTTACTGATACAGGCCTCTTTTCCTAACCCCAACCGCATATTGCGTCCTGGACAATTTGCAAAGGTACGGGCACTTCTACGTGAAATTCCCAATGCGATTCTCATACCACAAAGATGTGTAATGGAAATACAAGGTCAATACTCAGTTTTTACCGTTTCAAAAGATAATGTTATTGGAAGCAAAATGTTGAGTGTTGGCCCTACTGTAGGCGATAAGTGGCTTATATACTCTGGTTTAGAGTCTGGAGAGCAAATTGTTTACGAAGGGTTACAATCTGTTAAATTGGGAATGAAAATCAATCCTAAGTTGATTACTCCCAAGGATCCAAAAACGGATAAAAAGGTGTCAGATGGAAAATAAAGGCAACTTTTTCGTACACAGACCTGTGGTGGCCATGGTTATGGCCATTATTATTGTGATTGTGGGTGTAATCTCGCTGACTTCGCTTCCTATCGAGCAATATCCCAATCTTACTCCTCCTGTTGTGCAGGTAACGGCTAGTTATACGGGGGCCGATGCCGTGAGTGTTGAACAAACGGTTGCGACTCCCCTTGAACAACAAATTAATGGTGTCGATAACATGATATACATGAAATCGACCAACGCCAATGATGGCTCTATGAATATTCAAGTTTCGTTTGAGGTTGGTACTGATCCTGATATGAATACTGTTTTTACTCAAAATAAAGTATCTGCTGCAACAGCCAAATTGCCTTCAGCAGTAACTCAATACGGAGTAACGACACAAAAATCATTGCCTAACATTCTGATGCTTGTTACATTGACCTCTGAGGGTGATGTTTATGATCAAAATTTCTTGGGTAATTATGCGTTAATCAATATTAAAGATGAACTATCGCGATTGAGCGGTGTTGGAAATGTTACTGTTTTGGGTGCAAGTGACTATTCAATGCGTATCTGGGTTCAACCCGATAGATTAAGTCAGATGGGTATTACAATTCCTGACATTTTGAATGCCATTAAACAACAGAACGTTATCGTTCCTGGCGGAAAATTTGGTGCTGAACCAGCTCCTCCCGGAACAGAATATACGTACACTGTTAAACTTCCCGAACGTTTTAATACTGAAGAAGCTTTTGGTGATATCGTTATCCGCATCAAAGAAGATGGTTCGCAGGTAAAACTTAAAGATGTGGCTAAAATTAATTTGGGGGTAGAAACCTACAACGCTTTCACCAGATTAAATGGCCAAGAATGTGCTGTAATTGCATTGTATCAATCCCCTGGTTCCAATGCTGTTGAACTAGCTGGGCAGGTAAAATCGAGTATGCAGAATATGGCACAACGGTTTCCTGATGGAGTAAAATACGATATTTCATTGGATGCAACAGCTCCCATTACTGCTGGTATCGATGATATTATCAAAACTCTTTTTGAGGCTTTATTTCTTGTAATCTTGGTAGTGTTTATTTTTATCCAAGATTGGCGTGCAACCCTCATACCCTTATTGGCTATCCCTGTTTCACTGGTGGGCGCCTTTATGTTGTTTCCCTTGTTGGGATTTACGGTAAATGTACTTTCACTACTCGGACTTGTGCTTGCCATTGGAATTGTGGTCGACGATGCCATTGTCGTCGTTGAAGCTGTTCAAGTAAACATTGAAGCAGGAATGTCGGCCAAGGAAGCCACACTCGACGCGATGCGAAAAGTAACAGCACCTATTATCGCTACTACAATTGTATTGGTGGCTGTTTTTATTCCTGTTGCTAACATGAGCGGTATTACGGGAAGACTTTACCAGCAATTTGCAATAACAGTGGCGGTATCTGTGGTTATTTCTTCCATAAATGCATTGTCCCTCTCCCCTGCCCTTTGTTCGTTATTGCTGCGGAAACCTACTCCTTACAAAGGATTGCTTGGTAAATTCTTTGGGTGGTTTAATATGAAGATGGGTAAAACGACTGAAGGATACATGAATTTTACACAGATTGTAACACGCAAATTAACACGTAGTGTAATCTTTATTGGTGTTATTTTTGTTAGTGCTGGTATTTTCGGTAAATTGGTTCCTACCGGATTTATTCCGGTTGAAGATATGGGTTATTTCATGCTGAATGTGCAACTTCCAAATGCGGCCTCATTACAAAGAACTGACGTGGTTACACGGCAAATTGAAAAAATACTTGAAAAACATCCTGAAATTGAATATGTAACCAATGTAACTGGTTATTCTCTACTCTCTGGAGCCATGGCATCAAACAATGCTTTTATTTTTGTCAATCTTATTCCTTGGGATCAGCGTGATAAAACAGCCAATCAGGTAGTGCAGGATGTTAACAAAGAGCTTTTCTTTTTTGTGAAAGCTGCGCAAGCCTTTGCTTTTGAACCTCCAGCCATACCGGGATTGGGAAATGGATCGGGTTTTAGCATCATGATTCAGGACCGATCAGGAAGTACACCTGATTATCTGGCCTTAAATACCCAGAAATTCATCGATTCAGCCATGGCAAGACCTGAAATCGGACAGGCTTTTACCACTTTTCAAGCGAACGTACCTCAAAAATACCTTGAGGTGAACAAGGAAAAAGTACTGAAAATGGGTGTTAATTTGAGCGATGTGTATACCACAGTCGGAGCCTTTTTAGGAGGAGCCTATGTGAATGACTTTACACGGTTTGGTAGATTATACAAAACGTATATTCAAGCCGAACCAATGTATCGTGTGGATGCATCACAAATCAGCAACTTTTTTATTAAAAACAATACAGGCTCCATGGTTCCACTTTCCACAATGGTAGATGTGGAGAATGTGTACGGACCTGACTACATCACTCGCTTTAATTTATACAGGGCTGCTGAAGTACAAGGGAGTCCAGCTGAGGGGTATACTTCCTCAGATGCGTTGAATGCCTTAAAAGAAGTTGCTTTGGCTACTTTGCCAGCCGATATGTCTTATGCTTGGAATGCACTGTCGTATCAGGAAGAGGAATCTTCCGGTGCCGCCGGAATCGTTTTTCTATTCTCGCTTATTTTTGTGTTTCTCATTTTAGCTGCTCAGTATGAAAGCTGGTCGTTGCCCATGAGCATTTTGCTAGGAACACCATTTGCCTTGTTTGGTGCTTTTGTCGGACTCTGGATTGCTCGACAGTTTAGTTCAAGTTTCGAGAACAATATCTTCGCGCAAATTTCATTGGTTTTGCTCATTGCTATGGCGGCTAAAAATGCTATTCTTATTGTGGAATATGCCAAAGATGAATTTGAAAATGGACTCTCATTGGTCGATTCAGCAATGAAAGCAGCGCGCGAACGCTTCCGTCCCATTCTTATGACGGCTTTTTCGTTTATTCTGGGGATATTACCTTTGGTACTGGCTTCCGGTTCAGGTGCTGAATCACGTAAAGTGATGGGAATGGCCTTGCTGGGTGGAATGAGTGTGGCTACCTTCCTGGGAATATTTTTCTATCCCATGCTGTTTGTCCTAGTGGGTAAATTAGCTGGTTACGAAAAGAAAAGAGACTTGGCAAAGGTGAAATCTGAAAATGAAAAATCATGAAAAAGTTAGTTTATCTTCTTTTATTTGGCCTGCTTATTCACATAAGTGGTTGTAAGCTGGGGCCTGCCTATCAACGATCGACTTTCGACTTGTCGGGTAACTACAATGCCAATTCAGAAAATGCAGACACAATTGTTAATTTGCGTTGGTGGGAAATGTTTAACGACCCTGTGCTGGATACACTTATTAGAGTGGCATTAAACGAAAATAAAGATGTCTTGGTTGCTGCTGCCCGAATAGAAGCCGCCAGAGCAACGGTGGGCTACAATAAAGCTGACCAATTCCCCACAATAAATGTGGCTGGTGGTGCAAGTCGTGGAAATTTTTCTGGCGCTAAGCTGAATAGTACGATCAATAATTTTTATGCCTATCCTGAATTGGTTTGGGAGCTAGACTTTTGGGGTAAATATCGCAGCGCCACTGACGCTGCTCGTGCTCAAATGGTGGCTTCGCAATACGGAATGCGCACCATTCAAATAAGTCTGATTTCTGCTGTTACTAGTACCTATTTTCAATTGTTGGAATACAAAGCTAAGTTGGAAATCTCGTATAGCA
The DNA here is from genome assembly GCA_041582875.1 of Bacteroidales bacterium. Taxonomy (GTDB): domain Bacteria; phylum Bacteroidota; class Bacteroidia; order Bacteroidales; family F082; genus UBA6244. The sequence continues at coordinate 60,059 of JBFHGX010000001.1, forward strand.
CGTTGGAATCTAGAACTAGAGGATTAAAGATCCTTGAACAACGCTACGAACATGGGATAGTGGCTGAAATTGATTTAAATCAATCTCAAATTCAATGGGCTTTGGCTGCCGCTTCAGTTCCCTCGTATCAACGATGGATAGCTATAACTGAAAGTTCGTTAAGTATTCTGTTGGGCCAGCTTCCTCATAGCATCGAAGCGGGAATATCACTTGAAAACCAGCCCATTCCACCAGATGTCCCAACAGGCTTGCCTTCTCAACTGCTTGAACGTCGTCCAGATATTCTTCAAGCTGAACAAAATTGTATAGCTGCCAACGAACAGATTGGTGTGGCCATTGCCATGCGATTACCTTCTATCAGCTTAACCGGCTTGCTTGGTGTTGCCAGCGACGATTTGTCTACACTTACCAAAGGTGGGTTGGCTTGGTCGGCAAGCGCAGGACTATTAAGTCCTGTTTTTCAGTTTGGAAAGAACAAACGACGTGTCGAAATCGCTCAGTACCAAGCTCGTGAAGCAGCACTCACCTACGAAAGTACAGTAAATTCAGCCTTTAAAGATGTAGAGGATGCACTAATTTCTATCGAAACATTAAAAACGGAATTGGGTATCCTGGAAGTGAGAAATAATGCGGCTATTAATGCTGAAAAATTGTCGTGGCAACGGTATGACAAAGGTGTTACCAGTTACCTGGAAGTCATCGATTCACAAACTCAGTCGTTTCAGGCTCAGCTTGATTTTTCGCAAGCCCGTCAGGATTTACTTAGCATGTATATTCAATTGTATAAAGCACTTGGTGGTGGATGGCTAACTCCTGAGGAAGAGCAATCTTTTCAAAGATAGTAAACCAATGATTAATTGAAGGGCATTTTACACCCCTTTGTATGGAATCTGTCTGAATGAATAATTTAGACAGATTCTATTGTTTTAGGAAGGGGCTTTGTTATATTTTTGAGTCGTACTTAATCAAAAAATCATGAACCTAATTGAAAAAATACTGGCTTCTCATGCTGGAAAAAATGAGGTAAAACCAGGCGATATTGTTGATATTCTTATTGATGCCCGCGTAGCACGCGATTTTGGTGGACCTAACGTGGTTAAAACATTGGAAGAGAACGGTCTGGATGTAGATGATGTGAATCGAACTTTTTTTACTTTTGATACCAATCCTACCGGAAGTGATCAAAAATATGCCATTAATCAACAACTTGTTCGCTCCTATGCTCGAAAACAAGGAATTAAAGTTTTTGATATCAACACGGGTATTGGTACGCATACCCTCATAAGCGAAGGATTAGCTTGGCCTGGATCAACTGCAGTTACTACCGATTCTCATGCCAATATTTTAGGAGCCATTGGAGCATTTGGACAAGGAATGGGTGATAAAGATATTGCTGCTGCTTTTCATAAGGGAAAAGTTTGGTTTAAGGTTCCTGCTTCGGTAAAGATTACCATCACAGGTAAACGCCCCGGAAATGTAAGTGCAAAGGACATTGTCCTCAACTTATTACATCAGTTTGGTGCCAATCAATTGCTGGGATATTCCGTTGAATTTTACGGTGAAGCAGTTGATGCTCTTACACTCGACGAAAGAATTACCATCGCTTCAATGGGAACCGAAATGGGAGTTATTATTCTTTTATTTACTCCCAACGATGAGATTATGCGTTTTTGCGAAGAAAAAACCGGACGCAAACTCATTAAACCACAAGCTGATACTGGCGCTTTTTATGAAAAAGAGCTTACAATCGATATCAGTAGTTTTGTTCCTATGGTTAGTCGTCCCGGAAAACCTCACGATACAGTTGACATCAATTTGACAAGAAAAAATCGCATTAATTCAGCATTTATTGGTAGCTGTACCAATGGCCGAATGGAAGATATGCGCATTGCAGCACGTATTCTGGAAGGCAGAAAAGTTGCTCCGGGAGTGGTATTGAAAATCGTTCCTGCGACGGATGAAATCTGGCTGCAATGCCTTGAAGAAGGTATTATTTCCACCTTTAAAAAAGCTGGTGCCTTGGTAAGTAATGCAGGTTGTGCCGGATGTGCAGCAGGTCAGGTTGGGCAAAATGGACCTGGAGAGGTTACTATCAGTACCGGAAATCGAAATTTCCCAGGTAAACAGGGCAAGGGAGCTGTTTATTTGGCTTCCCCTGCAACCGTTGCGGCTTCAGCTGTGGCTGGATATATAACCACCGAAGATCAAATTCCTGACATCGCCCCTGATTATTCTATTGACGACCTGATTAAAGATAAAGTATCGGCCATGTCGCATCAAAAACAAATCGCTGAAAAAGAAGATACCATTTCGGGAAGGGTTTGGGTAATACAAAAAGACGATATCGATACGGATATGATTTTCCATAACCGTTACCTTCAAATTACTGATCCCAAAGAAATGGGACAATATATATTTGATAACCTTGAAGGTTACGAGGATTTTGCCAAAAGAGTAAAAAGAGGAGATATTTTAATTACAGGTAAAAATTTTGGTGCTGGAAGTTCACGTCAACAAGCTGTTGATGGGTTTGCTACCCTGGGTGTTCAAGCCATCCTTGCGGAATCATTTGGTGCAATTTATGAACGAAATGCCATCAATGCAGCCTTCCCTATATTAACTTACAACTCTATTGATGCACTTAATCTTAAAGATGGTGATGAAATTAGTGTCAACTTTAAAACCGGAGAGCTTGTGAAGTTATCTGACGGATGCTCCATGGCAGCCGAGCCATTCTCAGATGTACAATTGGAAATATTCCGGAATGACGGGTTGTTTTAGTCTAGACATATTTTAATTTAAGTCGGTATTCTTTGTTGATTACCGACTTTTTTGTTCTTCAACCCACCTATGCCTTAACTCATCGCTGTAATTATATTTATAAATCGCAGATTTCCACTAAATCATACGGTTTATATCTTTTTTGCAAATGAAGTGTAAACGCGATACAACATCAAATAATTACCTATATTTTTGCGGCCCATAAAAAGAAATTATTGCTCAGCTCTGTTTATTATATTGCTCAGGAATTGAAATCGCTTGGATAGAATTGAATTCTTCAACAGGGCTCTGCTCGACTGTTTAACAACCAAAAAGGACAGTGGTGGCATGAATATAAAAATTGTATCCCGAATCCTTAGTCGTGTGATTACCATGGCTACCATTGCAATGATTGTGTGCATTGTACTTGCCCTTCATTATCATGAACCCGTATTAACATTCGTATGGTCAGGGTTAATTTCAGGTTCACTGGCACTAGTCATATATTTGTTGTCTTATGGCAAAAAAACAGTAACAATTGGTAAACGAGAAGCCTATATCTCGGTCACCTGTTCTTGGTTTGTTATCTCACTTATTGGAACCCTACCTTATCTTTTCTCCGGCTTTTTACCTGATTTTGCTGATGCATTTTTTGAATCCGTCTCAGGATTCTCAACCACTGGATCATCAGTAATTAACAATATTGAAGCCTTGCCCAAGTCATTATTGTTTTGGAGAAGCCTAACACACTGGATTGGTGGAATCGGTATTATCATGCTGGTTATTGTGGTATCTCCATCGCTAAAAATGGGAACTTACAGTTTGTTTTCGCTCGAATCTTCACTTCAGGAAAAGATCAGACCCAAGCTTAAAGCCATGGGGAATCGATTGTTAGTTATTTACTTATTGCTAACATTGGCAGAAACGCTAATGCTTGTTGCCGGAAAAATGTCTTGGTTCGATAGTATTTGTCATTCATTTGCTACTGTTGCCACAGGAGGCTTTTCAACTCAAAATGCAAGTATTGCAAATTATTCCCCCTACATTCAGTATGTTATAGCTTTTTTTATGCTTCTGGCAGGAACAAATTTCATCATTCATTACTACTTGTTTATTCGTAGAATTGATCAAATAAAGAAAAATCAGGAATTCCGTTTTTATTTTAAAGTTACTTTTTTACTGGGACTCATTGTAGCGGGCTCTCTTTATTTTCAAACTCCCCGTTCACTCGAATTGGCCTTCCGCGATGCGATATTTCAAACCATTTCCATGATTACTTGCACAGGATTTGCAACTTCTGATTACTTGCACTGGCCTAAATTGGCAATGGCACTAATTTTTGGCATGCTCTTTATTGGCGGTAGTACAGGAAGTACCGCGGGCGGAATTAAAATGGCACGCCATTTAGTAGCATATAGAAGCACTAAACGGGCACTCACACAAGTTATTCATCCTTATGGAATATTCGCTGTAAAACTTAATAACAAGGTTGTAGATGGCGATGACAGGCAATCAATCCACACCTTTATTGTGATGTATTTAATGATGTTTGCTTTAGGATCAGTATTGCTTGTCTTTCTTGGGAATGACGGGGCAACTGCAACAAGTTCAATTGCAACTGCAATGGGTGGCATAGGTCCCGGTTTTGGGACAGTGGGGCCCATGAGTAATTTTCACCACCTTTCAGATCTGAGTAAATACTTACTAACGCTGTTTATGCTCATGGGCAGACTTGAAATCTATGCCTTCCTGATGATTTTTACACCATTTTTCTGGAAAAGGTAAACAGATATTGTCCCATTTATCGTGCCGTTCTTTAATAAAACAGGCTTGGAATTTACTTAAAAACCTCTCTGTCGCAAAGCCTCGAATACTACAATGGCTGTCGAAACTGAAACATTCATCGAGTCAGCATAACCTTTCATAGGGATAATGATATTGGCATCAGCGGCTTGTATCCAGTCTGGTGAAATACCTGTAGCTTCTGTGCCCATCACTATGGCAGTTGGTAACTTGAAATCTGCAGTATGATAGGGTATTGCAGCTTGCAGGTATGTGCTTAATATTTGAATGTTATTTTGTTTCAACATGGTTAACGCTGTTGAATTATCAGTAATCACGGTAGGAACAGTAAACACACATCCAAGTGAAGCCCGAATAGTATTAGGATTGTAAATATCAGTTTTTGGATTACAAATGATAATTGAGTCGATACCTGCCGCATCTGCCGTTCGGTAAATTGCGCCCAGGTTTCCCGGTTTTTCAACTCCTTCCAGAACCAAATACAATGGATTTTGGTGTGCAGTGATTCGGGAAATCTCATGTTGCTTCATTCTGGCCAAAACGATTACGCCCCCTGTATTCTCACGGTAAGCCATTTTTTCAAAAACATCGGCTGAGACTTCGTAAACAGGTATTTCATTCATGTCAGGTATGAGAACTTGAAGCTTATCAAGGCTAATAATTCTAGGACAGAAAAAAATGCTTTCAAAAATAAAGTCAGCCATTACTGCCTTTTCGATTTCCTTAAGGCCTTCAACAACAAAGAGTTGTCCCCGAAATCGTACCTGACTTTTTTGAAGGCGAAGTACATGTTTTAATTTTGGGTTCTGTCGGCTGGTAATGATATCGGTAATGTGCATAGTCCAAATATACTACAATACTTTATATTGCTCGTTGACATTCCCTAAAGGCAAATAAAAAGATTGAGGGGGCTGGTAACTCAATTGCAACAACCGCCCTGTTATGGGATGCTTAAGCTCCATTATATTAGCAGCCAAACGGATTTGTCGTTTCACTGATCCGTTTGCGCCATATTTTCGGTCACCAACTATCGGGCAGCCGAGATCAGAAAGGTGAAGCCTGATTTGCTTGTTGCGCCCTTCGATGACCTGAATTTCCAAAACATGATAACTACCTTCCTCCCTTACATATTTGATTGCCGTTTTACCATAATTGGAATTCGGCATTTCCTTAGCAGAAGCCACCAGGGTTCTTAAACTAGACTCGCGTAACCAGTTAGCCACCTCACAGGTGTCCGTTGAGGGTCTACCCTCAGTAATGGCTATAAGTTTGATGGTTACCTGTGGCCATTGCATGGTCATTAGCTGCTGTACTTTTTCCGACTTGGCAAATAACATCAAACCCTCGAGCTCCCGATCCAGCCGTTGTACCACCAAAAGTCGTGTTTTCTCTTCATTTCTTTTGGTCAGAAACTGCTCCAACGCTTTATGGTATGACTTTTCAGTAGGATGTGAAGAATCAGCTACTGATAAGATTCCGGCTGGTTTTAAGGCCACCAAAATGTGGTCATCTTCAAAGTAGATGGCAAAAGGCTGCGATCGCTTGGGGGTTTTAACCTTCTTTTCTTTCTTTTCAGTGTCAATAACTTCCACAAAATCTCCTGGTTCAAGCATTTCTTTGGGATGGTTTACCAGAGCCTTACCATTCTTTTGAAAAGTGGCATTGGAAATAATTTGCTTAGCTTTCTGTCTCGATACGCCATGGTACATGTCCATAATTGTATCAAGCAGATTAGCAGCCTTTTTAACCTTGTATTTCATGGAGTGGTGACTTATACACTAAATTTATTTCCGGCCCGTTTTCGGTCGTGTTCGTTAAGAAGAATCTTACGTAAACGCAACGATCTGGGGGTAATTTCCAAATACTCGTCTTCGCGAATGATTTCCATATACTCCTCTAGTGAAAATCTAACAGGAGGAGGTAGCAATACTTTATCGTCGGTACCAGAAGCTCTAACGTTGGTTAGCTTTTTGGTCTTACATACATTTACAACCATGTCCCCTTGCCTACTTGCTTCTCCAATCACCTGACCAGTATACACTTCTTCATTGGCATTTAAGTAAAAACGTCCTCTATCACTTAATTTCCAGATGGCATAAGGAATGGCAGGACCTGTTTCCATTGAAATTAATGCACCATTGAGGCGGATTCTGATATCTCCTTTGAGGGGGGCAAATTCTTTAAAGCGATGTGCAATAATGGCTTCACCTTCAGTAGCTGTCAGAATGGTATTCCTTAGTCCGATAATTGCACGCGAAGGCATGGTAAATTCCAACATCATGCGATCATTCTTGGATTCCTGATTGAAAAATTCACCTTTTCGCAGGGTAACAATATCAATCACACGACCTGTAAATTCTTCTGGAACCAAAACAGTGAGACTTTCGATAGGCTCATGCTTAACTCCGTCAATTTCTTTAATAATTACCCTGGGTTGTCCCAATTGAAATTCATATCCTTCACGACGCATGGTTTCTACTAAAATAGAAAGGTGCAGAATTCCTCTGCCAAATACCATGTAACCATCTGAACTTTCAGTTTCTTCAACCCTTAAGGCCAGGTTTTTCTCTATTTCATGAAACAGCCGATCGCGCAGATGCCTTGAAGTAACATATTTACCTTCCTTACCGAAAAATGGTGAGTTGTTAATGGTGAAAACCATGCTCATGGTAGGCTCATCAATTTTGATGGCTGGCAACCCTTCTGGGTTTTCAGCATCAGCAACTGTATCCCCAATTTCAAAATCTTCAATACCCATGATGGCTACAATATCACCGGCACGAACAGGTACTTTACATTTTTCCTTTCCTAATCCTTCAAATAAATAGAGTTCCTTGATTTTTGATTTTTGTATGGTACCGTCACGTTTTACCAACGAAACATGTTGTCCCATTTCAAGTGTTCCCCGAAGCAATTTCCCCACAGCAATTCGACCTACATAGCTAGAGTAATCTAGCGATGTAATCTGCATTTGGGGAGTGCCTTCAACAAATTTGGCTGGTGGAACATGTTCGATTACCTGATCAAGTAAATAACTCACATTGTCAGTCTCGTTTTTCCAGTCATCTGACATCCAACCGTTTTTGGATGAGCCATAAATTACAGGAAAATCCAATTGTTCTTCGGTGGCACCTAAATTGAACATCAAATCGAATACGGCTTCGTACACTTCGTCAGGACGACAATTGGGCTTATCAACTTTATTGATGACAACCAGTGGTTTAAGTCCCAAATCGATGGCTTTTTGAAGAACAAAACGTGTTTGAGGCATTGGTCCCTCAAAGGCATCCACTAACAGCAATACGCCATCAGCCATATTTAAAACACGCTCTACTTCACCACCAAAATCGGAGTGACCAGGAGTATCAATGATGTTAATTTTAACATCTTTATATCGAACAGATACATTTTTTGATAAAATAGTAATACCACGCTCACGTTCTAAATCGTTATTGTCGAGGATTAAATCCCCCATAACTTCGTTTTCACGGAATAGTTTTACTTGGTGTAACATTCTGTCAACCAGTGTTGTCTTTCCGTGGTCGACGTGGGCAATGATAGCAATATTGCGAATGGATTTCATGATATTTTTCTAGTTAAAATTGGCCGCGCAAAAGTAGTGTTTATTTGCTTAAGTATCTGTAAAGAAACCAAACTCCTTGAAACTTTGTAGTCATCAAGGATTATTTAGCCAAAGAAGGTAAAAACTTCTTTAACAAAGGTTTGGGCTTGTTCGACATGTAAGCTATGACCTGCGTTGGCAACCACACGCAATGTGGCATTAGGAATCATTTTCAAGGATTTCCATGATTCATCTAATGTAAATAGTCTGTCTTTCTCGGCAAGAAGCACCAACACAGGGACTTTTATCTCCGATACATGTGGTGTGAAATCGAAGTTGATGGCAGCCTCTACCTGCTCGCTAAAAGACTCATGAACAATTGGATAACGGTAACTCAAAGCGCCTACCAGATAGGCAGTTACCATGGCAGTTTTTTCAAAAAACTCATCTGAATAAAGCCAGTAAAAAAGGTTTTTATACCACAATTCCATGTCCATCTGATCTTGTAAGTATGTTGACCAATCGCGAAATTGGATTTTATTTCTTGCGTTTACTTTTGCCGTTGTGGCAGCAAGAATGCATTGGTTTACCCTTTCAGGATGGCTCAAACAAAAGTTCATGGCAATCATCCCACCCATGGAATGCCCTAAAATTCTGACACTTTTGAGCTGCAAATGATCGAGTAAAATAACCAGATCTTCTGTCATTTGGTCGATGGAAATGCTTTGGGGCGCATAAGAAGTGCGACCAACCCCACGATTATCAAATAGTATCAACTGAAACCGCGCGGCCAACTTTTTCTTTACAGTTAACCAACTCTGTACATCAGATGCCAAACCTGCTATAAGAACAAGAGGTTCCCCCTTTCCAGTGATTTCGTAGTAAATAGATCCTCCGTTAACATTACAAAAAGCCATGAGTTTATTTTTGTTAAAATATGATTAAAGAAAATCAGGACTGTTGTTTTATTATTTCACTTCGGGTTGATGATACTTCAGATATTGATTGCACCTAAGTGCTACATTTTCAACGATATTTTCAAAGAAAAAATCGTAATCATACCGATGATAACATGCAGGTCCCATGCTCATATTTAGTTTGCTTGAAATTTCCTTAGCAGGTGTTGGAATCTCTAATCCACCACCGGGCGTAATCTTAGCGGAGGTAAAGTGCTCAATTCTACCTTCGGTGCCATCAGTAAAAGGAATGATAGCCATTATATTTTTAAGGGCAGGTACCTCGTTTGTGTCACTTGTCCACGAAAGTGGATTAACACACAATGCGTTTGCCATTAGTGTGGGGGAACTTCCATTGGGACCAACGGTATTCCATACCACTAAACCTCCTGTTGTAGCAGGGTTTTGTGCAATACTGATCTTCATTTTGCTCAAATCATCATGGGTGAATGTCCAGCCCGGCATGTAGGCAGCTACAAGTTGATCGTGATCGATGATATTTGGATTGTCGAGTAAAATGAGTTGCAGTACATAGGAACCCTGACTATGACTGGCCAATATAAACGGACGGCCTTGGTTTAGGTTCTCAAGGTAATAGGTTAATGCGGCAGTAATATCTTTTACAGGAATAGCAACATACTTTGATTTTTCTTCATCGCTAAAACTTAACACTTCAATATTAACTTGGCGATAGCGGGGGGCAAATACATTGCAATGGTCAGAAAAAGCGGCTGTTATTCTGTTGATGGTTCCGGTATCGGTAACTTGATTTAGCAGCTGATCATTTAAATCGGCGACATATTTGCCATTGGATGGAGGACCGTATGTAGTAGGGTGAACGAAAAACACATCTACTTGGTGTTGAATAATTTTGCTTTGAATGGACCAGTTGCTTGAGTTTGCATAATTGGTTGTTTTTTTGTGTTCTTTGGTCAAGTTAGTTTGACCAAGTGTTATGTTATATACCATTGTTAAATAAGTAACTAATATTAATAATCTATAATTCATCTTATATATATAATTTAGGCTATTTATTTCTAGTAAATCGAACAGTAACCGATAAGCACAAGTTTCATTTTGCTAAATAAAATGTTATAATAATAGAATACGTTCTACCCGTTTACAAAAATACGATAATCTGTTTCGAAAGCTAAGAATTGTGAGGAAAGGTGGTGTTTGCTATCAGATTTCTTTTTGATAATCTTTGACGGTAGTAAATTGAATGAATTGCAAGTGAGGGTTAATGGCCTCTTTAGAAACGACTCATTTTTTTTTTAATATTTGTAGACAAAAGAACACAAAGCGCATATAAACGAAATGATGCTGCCAGCAACCAGTTCATTTTACCGAAGAGAGTTTCCATTCACCGAAAGAAAGCTGCTGTCGGCCTAAATAATCTTTCAATTTGGGCTTTACGACCGTAAATTTGCTTTAAAGTTGAACAAAAAACCACATTACCATGAAAACTTTAACGCTCATACTAATCGCCACTACGCTGACACTCACCTTTATTTCAACAGATACTAATGCCAAAGGTCTGATGCCCCTTCCTGAAGAATCGTATATTGAAGATATCCCTTTCAACACCGAAGCTATTTTTGAATGTTTTGTTGTTTCTGAATTAAAAAGGAATTGTTGTATGCTCAATGAGGAGTATATTGATGATATTCCTTTCGATACAGAGCAAATTGCCCGTGAAAATGAATTGATGCTAACTCCGGTTTTTGAAATGGAGGATGAGCCTACCATTGACGATTTACCTCATGGGATTTTATAAGGCAAAAAAAAAGAGGAGCAAAATTTGCTCCTCTTTTTTTCGGATTTCGTTTTAGCATTTATTCGCTTGCATATATCGCTTGATTACCTCACTCCAGTTAATTACTGAAAAGAAATTGTCAATATATGACCCTCTTTTATTTTGATAACGCAAATAATAGGCGTGCTCCCAAACATCCATACATAAAATAGGGCTACCCTGTTCTTCACTATCATTCATCAAAGGATTATTCTGATTGGCTGTTGATGAAATAAACAAATTTCCATCCTTATCAACACTTAACCAAGCCCAACCACTTCCAAATCGTGAAGCTCCCGTAACGGCGAATTGCTTTTTAAAGGCATCAAACGAACCAAAGCTCTTGTCGATGGCTGCTGCAAGCATTCCGGCATATTTCTGCATTTCTTCGGAAGGTGAGGTTCCCCAAAATTGATCATGATTAAAATGTCCATTACTAAGATTTTTCAATTCAGCCGGAGAAACTCCTCCATTGGGTGACATGATAGTCCAAAACATGGCATGATTGTAATAACCACCAGCATTGTTCCTAACAGCATCAGGGTATTTATCCATGTTGGCAAAAATCTCCTCCATCGACATGTATTCCAAATCAGTTCCTTCAATGGATTTTAAGAATTTGGTGTAATAACCACGGTAGTGGCGATCGTAGTGGATTTCCATGGTCTCCTTATCAATTGCTTTTTCAAGCGCATCATAGGCATATGGCAATGGAGCCATTTCATGTTTTACTTTGTCTTTAGACTCATTTTGAGCCTGTGTTGTGAACAGTGCGCTTAATACAAACGCGATGACCATAATATTTTTCATGATGATAGTTTTAACATGTTGAATTACAATAATTATGTCGTAAAATTAGAATAATTCTAAATAACAATTGAGACTTCAATCAAATTTTAAGAAAATTTAATAGGTATTCATTATAATCGGTTTCTGACCTCAGTGTTTGCAACAAATAACCCTCTTAAATACCATATTGTATATATTTGTCAAAAATTTAGCGATTGAAACAATTCGGTTCCATATGGCTTCTTATTCTTTTGGTTTTGCCCTTTGCTGGTACATATATCTGGCTTCAGGTTGAAAAAAATCAAGTAAGGAAATCGGTAAAACAACAAATGATAGCCGGATTAGACGAAAGTAGATTGGTTAAATTGGTGTTTACGCATGAAGAGGCAAAAGTAATGCTCCATTGGGAGCACAGCAAGGAATTCGAATTCAACGGACAACTATACGATGTGGTTCGGCAACAATATGGAGCCTCTTTAGTTACCTTTTGGTGTTTTCCGGATCATGCTGAAACGCGTTTACAAAAACAGCTAACAACCTTGCTAAGAATAAATCTTCAAAAAGACACACAACGACAGGAAAAGCAATCACAAGTGAGGCATTTTTATAAGAACCTGTTTTATTCTTACAACAGGGATACTCATTTGTATACTATGGCAATGAAGGTTGATTATTTTTTTTACAACCAAAATCACCCAGGACCGCCCTATATTTCATCTCCGTCTCCTCCTCCCCGATCTGTTTAAATGACATTTTTGGATATGTAATCCAAATTATTGCTTCTCCGATGGTTAATTAATCAACCAATTGGGGCATAACTATTTGATAGTTTAATGTTCATTTAAAAAAAACCATCCATGGATGGACGAGAAATACATGAGAAAAATTACCTTTTTATTATCCTTGATCATATGGGGTTTATATGTTCAGGGTCAGATTATTACTGTTTTAGACAGTGAAACTCAACGACCGCTCGACCTTGTTACCATAAGCAGCGCATCTCCGAAAATCACTATAATTACCAACGCCAATGGGCAGGCTGACATTTCCCAGCTCGAAGGTTCTATGGAAATTCAAATACAGATTTTAGGATATCAGGGAAAGCGGTTATCTTATAACGAACTAGAACAATTGCATTTTCAATTAGCGCTGACTCAAGGATCGATTAGCCTCGATCAAGTGGTAGTGTCGGCAACGCGTTGGAAACAAAACTTACGTGAAATTCCTGCTAAAATTCTAACCATTACTCCTCGACAAACCATGTTGCAAAATCCGCAAACTGCGGCTGATTTATTGTCAACTTCAGGAGAAGTCTTTATGCAAAAAAGTCAGCAAGGAGGCGGAAGCCCCATGATTAGAGGGTTTTCAACCAACCGACTGCTTTATACCGTCGATGGAGTTCGCATGAATACGGCTATTTTTAGAAGCGGAAACCTTCAGAATGTGATATCTCTCGATCCATTTGCGTTGGAGAGTACAGAAGTCATATTTGGCCCTGTAAGTTTAATTTATGGAAGCGACGCCATTGGTGGTGTAATGAGTTTCCAAACCATTCTTCCTGAATTTACTTTGTCGGATAAACCGTTGATCAATGGGCATGCATCGGCCCGTATGTCATCGGCTAACAACGAAAAAACAGGACATTTTGACGTTAGTATTGGCTGGAAAAAATGGGCATCTGTAACCAGTTTCTCAAGTACGGAATATGGGAATTTGAAAATGGGAAGCTCTGGTCCCAATGAGTATTTACGTAACTGGTATGTCCAGCGGGTAGATAGTGCGGATGTTGTGGTAACCAATGACAATCCTAAAGAGCAAACTCCCACTAATTATAGCCAAATGAATTTAATGCAGAAAATTGCCTATAAACCCAACAATAATTGGGAGTTGCAATATGGGTTTCATTATTCCGCAACCACCGACTATGCACGGTACGACAGACTAATCAGAACCAAGAATAATTTGCCTCGCAGTGCCGAATGGTATTATGGACCTCAAAAATGGATGATGAATAACTTTTCGGCAATCAATACCAAAGCCAACAAATTTTTCGACGAAATGTCTGTGCGTTTGGCTTATCAGATATTTGAAGAAAGCAGAATTGACCGGGATTACCAAAAGGTTATACGGTATCACCGAAAGGAAAAAGTAGATGCTTATTCGACCAATGTTGACTTTTTGAAAACCATCGGTGCCAAACAAACGATATTTTATGGTTTTGAGGCTGTGGTCGATCAAGTGAAATCAACTGGGCTGGACGAGAATATTTCAAATGGTGAAGTACTAGTCGGACCTTCACGCTATCCGCAATCTACATGGTCATCTTATGCGGCCTATATCAGTTACAAATACAGGTTAAATAAAAAGTTGCTACTTCAAGGGGGAATCCGTTACAACCATTTTATCATGTCAGCAGATTTTTCAAATAACCTCTCCTATTATCCTTTGCCTTTTACTAAAACAGACCTCAATGATGGAGCAGTTACGGGAAATTTGGGCATGGTGTATAATCCGACGAATCAATGGGCCATGGTCATGAACTTGTCTTCAGGTTTCAGAGCACCCAATGTGGACGATATGGGTAAAATATTTGATTCAGAACCGGGTGCAGTAGTTTTCCCCAATCCAGATCTGAAACCAGAGTATGCCTGGAATGCAGAATTGGGTATCACACGGATATTTGACGAAAAGGCCAAGTTTGATATTACGGGATATTACACCTTGTTGCAAAACGCAATGGTCAGACGCGATTATTCACTTAACGGTCAAGATAGCATCATGTATGACGGTGAAATGAGCCGTATTCAAGCGATTCAAAATGCTGCCAATGCCTATGTTTATGGAGTACAGTTTGGTTTAGAAATAAAACTTGGCGCAGGATTTGGTGTTTCGTCGCAGTTCAATTACCAGAAAGGTGAAGAAGAACTAGACGATGGTACCACTAGCCCTTTGCGCCATGCTGCTCCTTGGTTTGGCATCACCCATTTCACGTATGCGATGGATCGACTTAAACTTGATTTATATGGTATGTACAATGGAGAAGTCAGCTACACAAATCTTCCTGAAGAAGAACGCAGTAAGGATTACATGTATGCTATAAATTCTGATGGAAACCCTTACTCCCCTTCCTGGTATACTTTAAATATCAAGGCATTGTATGTGCTTAATGATATGATTTCTGTGAGTGCGGGTATCGAAAATCTTACCGACATCCGATATCGACCCTATAGTTCGGGACTAGTGGCTCCTGGAAGGAATTTTATCTTATCCTTGCAGGCGACTTTTTAATATTAAAAAAAGATCTAGAGCCTACATGGATATACTTGGATGTAGGCTCTGTTCTAAAAATCTATATCAGACAAACTTTCCTGCATTTTTTTTTGTTTCTTTGCACTTTCAAATCAGGCCCCGTAGTTCAATGGATAGAATGTCAGATTCCGGTTCTGATGATCTGGGTTCGAATCCCGGCGGGGTCACATTAGTAATCACGTAAACGCTTGTATATCGTATGATTGCAAGCGTTTTATTTTCCATATCGTAATACACCAGTTTTATTACGATTTTATATTATCCTTAAACTAGTCAAATAAACTTACAGCATTTAACCCATACCTTTTTGCATCATTTTGACAATAGCTGCCCACCATCCTTGGCACTTTAAAAATCATTTATAACTACTCTTTGCTATCCCAAACCATTTATTCCCTAATTTTATGCCATTATTTATGGTGATTGATCAAAAATAAATCACTCCATTTCCAAAAATACACTAAATTAATTATGATTATAGACGTCCACACCCATATCAACAATTACCACAAGGATAGAGTAGTTTCGCTTGAAAACTGCCTCGATGATCTTACGGATAGCATGGCTGCTAACAAAGTCGATTACGCATTGGTACTCTCATCATATAAGGTGAATGAACACCGGCCCAGTACAAAACAAGTGGTAGAGGCCATAAAAGGACGCAATAATTTAGGAGTTGTCTCGGGAATTAGTTACTTGCATTATGATCACAGAGATATAAGAGTAATCAGCGAATACCTCGAGAAAGGTTTTATCAAAGGTTTGAAACTTTATCCTGGCTATGAGCCATTTTATCCAAACGATACCCGGCTTAAACTTTTGTACGAAATGGCCATAGAATATGATGTACCGGTAATGTTTCATTCAGGAGACACCTACGCTCCTAGCGGAAAAGTTAAATATTCGCATCCCTTGCATATTGATGATTTAGCAGTTGATTATCCTGATTTAAAAATCGTGATATGCCATATCGGTAACCCGTGGATTCGAGATTGTATGGAAATTGTGTACAAAAATGAAAATGTGTATGCAGATATTTCCGGATTAGTTCTTGGAAACTTTTCAGAGAAGTTTGAGCGATACATGAAAAAGGAAATTGAAGAAATGATTACCTATGCTGGCGACCCAAATTACTTGTTATATGGCACAGATTGGCCCATAGCAAATATGGAGTCCTATTTAAAATTTATGGGTCAATTGGACTTGGAGGATGACAAAAAAGAACTTATCATGTGGAAAAATGCTGCTAGTCTGTTTAAGATCGATGTAGAGAATCTTTAAGACAGATTAATTTGAGTCGACGCTCAGAACTACATAATCAAACCAAAATCCAATTCCATTGAAAGCCCCAATAATTTATTTAATAGTTGCTTTTTTGGCCATTTCGTGCCAAAATCTAACGGTAAAGCAAACAGAAAACCAACAACAAAAATCAGTTAATATCAAAAATGCTGATGCGCTTTCGCAACAACTCATCGATGAAACACAACGGAGTTGGGATGCTTATAAAAAATATGCCTGGGGTCACGACGCCCTTGCTCCTCTTTCACATTCTTTTTCAGATTGGTACAGCGAGCCATTGTATATTTCCCCCATTGATGCTTATCCTACGCTTTCGCTGATGGGACTTAAAAAAGAGACTAAAATTATTGAGGATTATGTGGTTGATTCACTCGATTTTGATAAAAATATCGATGCCAAAATCTTCGAAGTCAATATTCGGATTTTGGGAGGCTTGCTTTCGATGTACGAGCTTTCGGGTAATCCTAAAATCCTTGACAAAGCAAGGGATTTTGCCGATCGCATGATGCCTGCTTTCCATACCAATACCGGAATACCAACTTATTGGGTTAATCTCAAAACTGGTCAGCCCAGAGGAGATACAGTAAATGTAGCTGAAGCAGCTTCCTATACTTTTGAACTGGGAGTGCTGAGCTACTACACCAAAGATCCAAAATACTACCAGGCAGGAAAAAAAGCGACCCTCGCAGTGTATAACAGGCGCTCAGAATTGGGATTGATAGGTGATGTTATTGATGTCAATACCGGTGAATGGGTTTCTACTCAGAGTCATTTGTGTGCCGGAGTCGATTCATATTACGAATACTTGTATAAAAGTTATGTGCTTTTTGGAGATCCCGAGTTGGGGGAAATATGGGAAGAAAGCCTGGTAGTCATTCAGAAATACCTGACCGAAGACGTGGATGGGCATCTTTGGTATGGACGTGTAGACATGAACACCGGTGAGCATGTGAGTTCGGTGGTAACGCTTTACGATGCCTTTTTTCCTGCTATTCTGGCGCTCTCAGGTCATATGGATAGCGCCAAACTTTTACAGCAAACATGGAATGGACTTTGGAATCAATATGGTTTAGAGCCAATGGTTTACGATTATAAATCTAAAACGCCCAATTATCCTGCTTACGACCTGAATCCGGAAATCATTGAGTCGGCCTATTATTTATTTCACCTCACTGGGGATAGTATCTATTTCCAAATGAATGAAACCTACTGGAAAGACATCATGAAATATTGCAAAACAGAAATCGCCTTTACCTCCATTAAGGATGTACAAACCATGCAACAAAAGGATTATATGCCAACTTTCTTCCTAGCCGAGACCCTTAAATACTTTTATCTCACGTTTTCGCATCACCAGGGGAGTTTCAATTTTGATGAATATATGTTCAATACCGAGGCCCATCCTTTTAAAAGAAGTACTTTTAATCATGAACAGGCAGCCATGCGATTGGGTTTTGAAAAATAATATTTTCACTTACTTAATACTCGACAGAAGTCTATTATAACAACAATTTGGCTGCAAGCCAAACTTATTAACGTCAGGTAATGCTGAAATATATATCTTCAGGTAATCAAAAGTTAATCACCAAATAAATTGAATAATGTCAGAAAAAAAACAAAAAGCCGTTAGCGCTTTTAATTCCGGTTTCAATTGTGCCCAGTCGGTATTAAATGCGTTCGCAGATGATTTGAACATAGATAAAGAGCTAATCTCAAGCCTTACCAGTGGTTTTGGTGGAGGAATGGGTAAGCTTCAGGAAACGTGTGGTGCAGTTACAGGTTCTTTTATGGTTTTGGGGCTAACTAACGGAATCAGGTTTTCTGAAAATACAGATCGAAAGGAAGCGACCAATAATATGGTTAAATTGTTTCACGATCAATTCGTTAGCCAACATGGTACCATCAGTTGTAAACAGCTTCTGGGAGCTGACTTAAACACAGCTTCCGGACAGCAGTATCTGCTAGATAACAAGGTTTTTAAGTATGTTTGTGAAAAATGCATTGCAGATGCCGTTGAGATTACCGAACGTTTATTGGCTGAAAATATTTAACAAACTAAATTCGTTTTTTTAGTGATTTTCAGTTCCTTTTAAAAGCCTTTTTATATTGCCTGAATGTCTTATTAAAATCAAGAATGAACAAATAAGCAAATAGTAAAACCGATCAGAAACGGAATAGATTATCAAGTCGCTAAGCGGTAACGAAAGGGCTAAAAAAAGGGATCCTATCGAAACATAAGAGGTTTTCCATTTCACCAAAAAATAGATGCCTACACTGATAAAAACAGCATAGGGTGCAATTAACAAAGAAGCCCCAAGTGTAGTATTAACGCCCTTCCCTCCTTTTCCGGATAAGAAAATGCTGAAATTGTGCCCAACAATGGCTGCAAGCGCAACACCAAAAACAAAATAATCATCATCCATGATAATCTGCTTGTTTTTCAAGTACAACACCAAGGCCACGGGAATCAGACCTTTTGCCATGTCGAGAAGTTGGGTCAGTAAAGCCATCTTTTTACCAGCCACACGTCCCACATTGGTCGATCCAACATTTCCACTGCCCAGCTCCATGATATTTTTCCCCGTTGTTCTAAGGGTAAGCAGATATCCAACAGGAACTGATCCTAGCAAATAGGAAAATATTAATAATCCGACTTCAATGGGTGTAATCATTTCATTTCTTGCAAAATACGCAATGTTTCGTCCACATGCTTTTCGGCCTGGAATTGCGAATTAAACATAAAAACAACTTTTCCTGTTTTATCAATAACGTATGTTACCCTTCCGGGGATGAGTCCAAACAAGTTAGTTGGCACACCAAAAAGTTGCCGTACTTTATTGCCTTCATCGCTTAAGAGCGTGTAATTTAGCCGGTGCTTTTGAGCGAACTGCTTATGACTTTCAACCGATTGTGCACTAATACCAATAATCATGGCATTGGCTTCTTCGAATACCTCAAACTGATCGCGAAACGAACAGGCTTCTTTGGTGCAACCTGGCGTGTCATCTTTGGGGTAAAAATAAATAACCAGATTCTTCGTGCCCAAAACCGTTTGTAAATGAAATACTTGACCATTTTGATCATTCAATGAAAAATCGGGAATGGTACTCCCAACGTTTATTTTTTGTGCCATATTGGTGTTTTTATCCAAGATTATTTGATGTACATCAAAGTAAAAGAAAAAGAGGACGAAGTATATAAAAAGGTAAAAGCGATAAAAATTCCTGAACTTCTTATAAGCCGCATTGCCAGGGAACAAATTACCAAACAAGCCTTTTACTTCTTTAATAAAAACTGGCTTGATGTTAATGGTCCAACTCTCTGTTTGATACACCATTTTACGAAATTTACTTCGGTAAAAGGTCAAAGGTAAACCCCAAACTACAAAAAGTATCAGCCAAATATGTTCGAGCAAATAGTCAAGCATGGTTTATTTCTTTGGAAACCAAGGAAAAAAGGAATTTGTTTTGCGAATGTATTCCTGATAATCCGGTTTTTTGTTCTTTAGCGATTTTTCGAGCAGAGTAACTCCAGAGACTTTGATGATTAAAAGCGTCATTATGACTGATCCGAGTATTAACCAATAGTTACCTGCTGCAATGCAAAACAGTCCATACGCCCACCATACGGCAGAATCGCCAAAATAATTGGGATGCCGGGTGTATCGCCAAAAACCTGTATTTAATACTTTCCCCTTATTCGACCGATTGGCCTTGAAGTGGGCGAGTTGACAATCGCCCCCGGCTTCGAAGATAAAACCAACAAGCCATACAACCATGGCGGCATAATCAAATCCATTAAGCTCAGTGGTTTGTGTTTGATAATTAGCCCCCAGCAAAGGCATCGAGATGACCCACATGAGCATACCTTGCAATAAAAATGTTTGGAAATAACTAACCCACCAATACCTGTTTTCACCATAGGTACGCCTAAATTCTTGATAACGAAAGTCTTCGCCTTTGCCAATATTTCGCCATGCCAAATAAATAGAAAGTCGTAATCCCCAGAGAGTAACGAGAACAAACAGGATGATCTTTCGTGGATAAAAATCACCTGACATAAAAAAAAACCAGGCATTGGCCAACACGTATCCCATTCCCCAGAATAAATCGACAATGCTTACATTTTTAATCAAAATGCTCACCAACCACAAAATGGTCATCAAAATAAAAATAAGTATACCGGCTTGTAAGAATAACGATAACATAGTGATTGAGCTTTAGTTGTCGAAAAGTAAAGCAATAGCAATAGCACCAATACCTGCATGCATACCAATAACTGGTGAAATATCTACAACAGATGCAGGTTCTTTTCCACTGAGTAGCGTCATTTGGCGGGCAATATTTTCTGCTCCTTCGGGATTGTGAGCATGCAAAACAATAAAGTTCCAAATAGATTTTCCTGTTCCTGTTTTTTGAATGTGCCGAATAATTTTCTTCATACTCGATTCCTGACTAAAGGTTTTTCCAAAAAGCATCGATTTACCATCGCTATCCATCGATACAATGGGGGTTAGTCCCAGTAAGTTTGCAATGATCCCCTTATTACGTGAAACTCGTCCTCCTTTGAGCATGTATTTCAAATCGCGAACTCCTACGAAAATTCGCGTTTCTTTAATCCAAACTTGCAGGTGATTGACTATATCAGCAATGGGCTGATGGGCTTCAATGGCCTGAGCCGTTTTTAAAACCAAAAGTCCGAGTCCACCTGATAGATTTTTAGAATCGATTACATGAACAGGTTTATTGAATTCAACCCGAATTCTTTCTCCAGCCTTCACACTACTTTTAAAAGTGCCACTAAACTGTCCCGAGAGGTGAAGTGCTATAATGGCGTCGTAATGCGAAGCTAAATGAGAGTATAGGTTTGTAAAACTACGCTCATTAATTTGTGATGTAGTCGGAAACGTGGACTCAGTTTCGAGCAGTTTATAAAAATGTTCAGGATGAATGGTCACCTTATCCAAATAATGGTTGTCGCCAAAATTCAGGTTGATAGGAACCATGTGAATCTGGTAATAATCAAGTAATTCCTGCGAAAGATCACAGGTTGAATCAGTAACAAGAGCAACATTCCATTTTCGTTTGTTAACGACCTCATGCTGCCGCACCATGTCGTCCACTTTTTGAAAAGTAATGGTTCCCGTGTCTTTTAACTGATGAAACAATTGAGCAGGCTCATTGGTATGGACATGTATTCTACATGTATCCTCTGAACCTGCCACTACCACTGAATCACCTGTTTGCGCCAGCATTTCTTTCAACTCCGACTTGCTAATATGGATATTTTTTAAAATGGCTTCTGTACAAAAACGGTGTTCAATTTCCTCGTCCAACATGTCTTCACTATGAATAAGGCTAATGGGTTCCTGGGTATGCACCATCAAATTTCTAATGTTGCGGTTTTTAATGAAGTCAATAACTCCCTCCATAAACAAGACAAATCCTTTGGCGCCTGCATCAACAAAGTGAAATTGGTTGAGCACCTTAAGTTTGGATGTGGTCTCAATCAGCGATCGTTGTAATTCATCTAAAGAATCGAAAATTAGCTTGGTGAAATCGCTCACTTGTTCTTTTTTACTATCCAAAAAATTCGACCAATCCTTGATGACAGTGAGCATGGTTCCTTCTACTGGATTGGCAATAGCTTCATAAATATAGGGAATTGATCTTTTAACGCTTTCAACAAACTCATGAAAAGAAATAATGCGTTTATCGTTTGTTTCTTTACTTAACCCATATAAGAATTGCGCAAAAATTACTCCGGAATTTCCCCTTGCCCCAATTAAGGCTGCATCAGCAATATTTTCAACCGTAGTCTTGTACGACCGATTAGGCTTTATATTATCAATGACGGCACGGATGGTGGAAGCCAAGTTTGTTCCTGTATCTTTGTCCTGTACCGGAAAAACATTTATTCGGTTGATCTCGGCTTGGTTCTGAAGAATCCTAATTCCTCCCGAAACAAAGGCGTAATACAAAAACCTTCCGTCTATTTGTAAAACTAAAGGGTTCTTCATAGGTTTTGTTTCTAAAACACTAGTTTTTAGTAGCTATTATGGGTTCAAAAATACAATTTTTCATCATTAAAAATGATCTAATGTAAAATTATTCTAAATTAGCCAAACAAACGATAGATTTAAATGAAAATATTATTAACTGGAGTAACCGGGTATATCGGACAAAGTTTGCTTCCTGTGCTTTTAAAGAAGGGGTATGATGTGGTCTGTTGTGTGCGTGATAAAAAACGGTTTGATGCATCTAAATATAACACTAATCATTTGTGTGTGGTAGAGGTTAACTTTCTGATTAAAGAAAGTTTACAGGCTATTCCTGAAGATATCGATGTGGCATTCTATTTGATTCATTCCATGTCGGCAAAAAATGAAGACTTTGAAGTCCTCGAGCAATTGTCTGCTCAAAATTTTAAGGATTACATTCAGAGCACTAGTGTTCAGCAAGTAATATACCTTAGCGGGATTGTGAACGATCAGGCTTTGTCGAAACACCTTAAATCACGTAAGGGAGTCGAAGGGATATTGTCTTCCGGTAGTTTTCATCTGACGACCTTAAGAGCAGGTATCATTTTGGGCTCAGGTAGTGCTTCTTTTGAAATAATCCGAGATTTAGTGGAGAAACTCCCCATCATGATCACTCCAAAATGGCTGAATACCAAATCACAGCCCATTGCTATACGCAATGTAATTCAATTTTTAACTGGAGTAATCCTGTTGGAATATAGTTATGATAAAAATTTTGATATTGGCGGACCAGAGGTGATGACCTATAAACAGTTATTGCTTGGTTTTGCCAAAGCCCGTGGACTGAAAAGGACAATTATCACCGTTCCGGTGATGACTCCAAGACTTTCGTCGTATTGGCTATATTTCGTTACCTCTACGTCTTTTACCTTGGCATCTCATCTGGTTAAAAGCATGGGAGTGGAAGTCATCTGTGAAGAGAACGATCTGACCGAAAAGCTTAACATTAAATTACTTACTTACAATGAAGCCATTGAGTTAGCGTTTAGCAGAATTCAAAACGAAGGCATTGGAGCGAGCTGGACGGATGCGCTTTCGAGTCATGCCCTTGATAAAGGAATCTCAGAATTATTGACCGTTCCCACTTTCGGTTGTTTTATCGATAAAAGAGAGACAAAGGTGACTGACGAGCAAGGCTCATTGGATAAAATCTGGAGTATTGGAGGCGAAAATGGCTGGTACTATGCTGATTGGCTATGGGGACTTCGGGGTTTTATCGATAAGCTATTTGGCGGGGTTGGTTTGCGAAGAGGGCGTAAAAATCCTGCCCAAATAGCTACTGGCGATGCCCTCGATTTTTGGCGCGTCATTTATGCCAATAAACACGATAAAAGATTACTCCTTTATGCCGAAATGAAACTGCCGGGAGAAGCCTGGCTCGAATTCAAAATCATAGACAATCAACTCATACAAACAGCCACATTCCGACCATTGGGTCTGGCAGGGAGATTGTATTGGTATGCTGTTTGGCCCTTTCATGGTTTTATTTTCAAAAACATGCTTAAACAACTGGCAAAATAACTGATCTCACACATGGTAGTAATAGGGGTGAATCTCTTTTTTTTATCCGTACTCGGCCAACCTACTCACTTCTTTTCACACGCTTACTTAAACTAATTATAAATAAATTGGCTCAATCGAGCCAATAATTTAAATTATTCCCTATTTTTGCAACTGCTTCAAATCA
Organism: Bacteroidales bacterium; assembly: GCA_041582875.1. GTDB lineage: Bacteria > Bacteroidota > Bacteroidia > Bacteroidales > F082 > UBA6244. The sequence continues at coordinate 84,062 of JBFHGX010000001.1, forward strand.
GACTTGAGTCTTTTTAAAACATCTGATTATAAGCATATTAATTTAGTTATTATTTGACCATGGCAAAATTTGAAATAATCATGCCCAAATTGGGCGAAAGTATCATTGAAGCAACCATTACGCGTTGGGTTAAAAATATAGGCGAAGCTGTTGAAGAAGATGATTCTTTGGTAGAAATTGCTACCGACAAAGTAGATAGTGAAATTCCTAGTCCTGTAGAGGGCGTTTTATCTAAATTGCTCTTCAAAGAGGGTGATGTAGTTCCAGTTGGAACAGTTATCGCTTTAATTGAAATGGACGGTGAAGGAAGTGAAGAAACAAAAGAGGATACTCCTGTAGTTGAAAAAACCGTTGTTGAAGAAACCAAAGCTGCTCCGGTAGTTACTGAGCCTATTAGCGATGCGCCCAAAGATTTCTCCGATAGCACACGTTTTTACTCACCGTTAGTCAAGAGTATGGCCAAGGAAGAGAACATCAGCTTGAGCGAATTAGAGAAAATCCCGGGTTCGGGACATGATAATCGGGTAACCAAAGCTGATGTGGTGAAATTCCTTGAAAACCGCAGTGCTACTCCAGCGGCTCCTGCTGTTGCAACTCCTGCAAAATCAGCAGCTCAACCGGTTCAAAAAATGGCGGTTCCCGCAGTAACCTCCGGACAAGGCGACCAAGTAGTTGAAATGGATCGCATGCGCAAGCTTATTGCAGATCATATGGTGATGTCAAAACAAGTTTCACCACATGTGACTTCTTTTATTGATGCCGATGTTACCAATATTGTTAACTGGCGCAATAAGGTTAAAGATAGTTTTACGAAACGCGAAGGCGAAAAAATCACCTACACCCCGATTTTCTTTCATGCAGCAGCCCAGGCACTTCGTGAATATCCTCAAATCAATGTTTCACTGGATGGGTACAATATTATCTACCGCAAGAACATCAATATTGGAATGGCAACCGCTTTACCAAGTGGAAACCTGATCGTACCTGTCATTAAGAATATCGACCAGAAAAACATGCTAGGCGTGGTTAAGTCAGTAAACGATTTGGCTGGAAGGGCACGCATAAACAAACTGCAACCTGATGAAATACAAGGAGGTACATTTACCATTACCAATTTCGGATCGTTTGACAGTCTTACTGGCACACCTATTATCAATCAACCTCAAGTGGCTATTTTAGGACTAGGGGCCATCAGAAAACAACCTCGTGTAATTGAAACGCCTGAGGGCGATATGATTGGTATCCGTCATATCATGATCCTTTCTTTGGCATATGATCATCGTATTGTAGACGGCGCTCTAGGTGGTATGTTTTTGAAACGAATGAAGGAATTGCTTGAAAGTTTCGATCCAAATACGAAAATATAATACCGCATTATAAATCGGGGAGTGTTAGCTCCCCGATTTTGTTTAACCAAAATAATTATGGAATTAAACTTGAAAAAACCATTGGCTTTTTTCGATATTGAAGCCACTGGATTAAGTATTGTAAACGATAGAATAGTAGAACTTTGTATTGTTAAGGTAAATCCCAACGGGAGCCATGAAAGTCATACCTGGCTGCTTAATCCTGATTATCCGGTGAGCCCTGAAGCAGAATCAATTCATGGTTATAGCAATGAGTTTTTAAAGAACAAGCCTACTTTCAAACAAGTTGCTAAAGAGATTAGTCGTTTTCTGCACAATTGTGATTTGGCAGGCTACAATGCTATTAAGTATGACGTTCCTATGTTGGTGGAAGAATTCTTAAGAGCTGATATTGATTTTGATATCAAAAAACGACGTACCATCGATGTTCAGAATATTTTCATGAAAATGGAACAACGAACCTTAACAGCTGCTTACAAATTTTATTTGCAACAGGACCTGGAAGATGCACATACTGCCGAAGCAGATACGTTAGCTACCTACGAAATCCTTAAAGCACAGCTCGACAAATACGAGAAAACAGTTTTTAAAGACAAAAGTGGTGCTGAATCAATACCCGTGAAAAATGACATGGATGCGCTGCATGCTTTTTCAACACACCACAGGAATGCTGATTTAATTGGACAGTTTATCTATAATGAAAACAACGAGGAAATCATTAATTTCGGGAAACATAAAGGTAAAAAAGTTGTCGACGTTTTCCGTGATGAACCCTCCTATTATAATTGGGTGATGAAATCAGATTTTCCCCTGTTTACTAAAAACATGTTGACAAACATTAAATTGAGAATGAACCAATAAAAATGGAAATGCCATGAAGATTATTTGCATAGGAAGAAATTATGTGGCACATGCCAAAGAATTGAAAAATGAAGTACCTACTTCTCCCGTATTCTTTATGAAACCGGATACAGCCTTACTACATAAAAACAGTCCGTTCTTTTATCCCGATTTTACCAAAGATTTGCATTTTGAAACGGAAATTGTGGTAAGAATAAATAAAAATGGCCGACATATTGCTCCTGAATTTGCCTGTAACTATTACAATGAAGTATCTGTCGGTATTGATTTTACGGCACGTGATCTGCAAAATAAATGCAAATCCAAAGGGCTGCCATGGGAAATGGCCAAAGCCTTTGACCAATCAGCACCTATTGGAAATTTTGTAGAATTATCATCACTTGATAATAAGGATGATATTCAGTTTTGGCTGGATATCAATGGGGAACGAAAACAAACCGGCTCAACCCAAAACATGATCTTCAACATCAATGAAATCATTGCTTATGTATCCAAATTTGTAACCCTGCGCATGGGCGACTTTATTTTTACAGGAACTCCGGAAGGCGTTGGCCCCACTCGAATAGATGATCATTTTGAGGCATATATTGAAGGAGAAAAGTTACTTGACTTTAAGGTGAAATAAGCATCTCGTTAATAATCAGACCCATCTGGCTCAACCATAGGCAGTTCAAAAGCATGGGCGAGACTAATTTTCCGATAGTTCGATGGAGGATAAAAGAAATCAGCCGGAATGTTAATTTCCTTTATTGAATTGACTTGCGTAATTATATAATCTCCTATAGGTCCAACTTTTATCGATTTTAATATCAGTCCGTTACTCAACAATTCAAGGTATTCATCCGTGTTCAATGTGATACCTTTGTGTGAGTATGGATTGATTTGATTACTTAATCTAATAAATTGTTGAATATCTATTTCTTCATAAGGCTTCAGCTCTTGAGTAATCCATATTTTCTCTACCACAATTGTGTCTCTGACTATATGGTACTCCCGTGCTTTATGTTCACCAATATCCAGAAGGCTATCTGTCCTGTTTAAACCAATTCCACTTGCAATATGGGTAGTGTCAGCATGAAGCATTTTCATTTTAATACTGTCGTACATCGATTGAAACTCCGATTGCTGATCAAGGGGAAGACTTAACACGAGAGTTTGAACCTGACTATCATATGCCTCAATCATTGATAAAGTGAGTTCCTGAGGTGTTCCTTGCCAATAGGCGCGAATAGTAGGAAATATTATTGTAATAAGTCGTTTTTCTAATTGTAAGATGGTGATTGCAGAAGCTCCCTCAAATCGAATGTGATTTTGTTGGATAAAAGTTGTCTGAAAAGACGTATTTCCGAAGTTGTCAGATATTTGTTCCGAAATAACCCATCCTCCTTTACATGAAAATATAGAGGTAAAAAAAATCAATGCCACTGTCAACCACCGTAATTGCTTCATATATTGATTTATAGCCCCGATTAGGGTGCGTTTAATTGTTTATAACCCTGTGGAAAACACAAAATTAAAAATTATCCAGGTACTTTTATTATTGGGAATAAAAATATATTTTTGCAGGCTCAAATTGAAAACACTATGGCCGATAAAAAACACCAAGATGTTAAGGGTGATCAAAGACTTGAAAACATTGAAGAAACCCTGACTAAAACAGAACAATTTATCTTTAACAATCAAAAGAATATTTCGGTTGTTGTTATTATTATCATTGCGATAATCGTTGGATATTTTGCCTATAATAAATATTATATGGCTCCCAAAAGCATGGAAGCATCTAAGCAGATGTTTGCTGCCCAGCGTTACTTTGAATTAGACTCGCTTGACAAAGCGCTATATGGTGACGGTAACAACTTAGGATTTCTTGATATCATTGAAGAGTACAGCATGACAAAACCTGGCAATTTGGCCAATTATTATGCCGGAGTTTGTTTCCTTAAGAAAAAGGATTTTAATCAAGCTATCGATTACCTTGAAGAATTTAGTGGTGATGACCACTTGGTGGGACCCATGGCTACTGGGGCTATTGGAGACGCGAATTTGGAGTTAGGGGATCAAAAAAAGGCAGTTGCATTTTATCTAAAAGCTGCCCAACAGGATGATAATGGTTTTACCGCTCCGCTTTTCCTAATGAAAGCTGGTAATGTTTATGAGCTTATGGGAAATTACAGCGATGCAGTAAGTACCTATAAACTGATTAAAACAAAATTCGTAAAGAGTAAAGAAGCCCGCAGCATCGATAAGTATATCGCTCGTGCGGAAGCCTTAAACACAGGTAAATAGTTTTATTTGTCAAGAATAGAAACCCGGCATATGCCGGGTTTTTTTATTTTTACCAAGCGATTTACGGGTAAGGGTGGCTTTAACTTCACAATAGCGAATACTTTTAGTGACCGGACAAAAAAAATAGAATCACATGAAAAAAGAAGATCTACGAGTTGTATTTATGGGAACCCCCGAATTTGCTGTTGCTACCTTGAAGGAATTGATCGAAAGAAAATTTCATGTGGTTGGGGTTGTAACTGCTCCTGATCGCCCTGCAGGACGTGGTAAACGCATGACGAGTTCTGCAGTTAAAAATGCTGCTATTGAGCTCGGATTGCCTGTGTTGCAGCCTGAAAAGCTTAAAGAGGAACAATTCCTGCTTTCACTTAAACAATTAAATGCACATCTGCAGATTGTGGTTGCATTTAGAATGCTTCCTGAAGTGGTTTGGAATATGCCGCCAATGGGTACATTCAACCTCCACGCGAGCCTACTTCCTCAATATCGCGGTGCGGCCCCCATTAATCACGCTTTGATGAACGGAGAAAAGGTGAGTGGTGTAACAACTTTTATGCTCGATCAGGAAATAGATACAGGAAAAATCCTTTTCCAAGAAGAAGTGGTGATAGACAATGATGATGATGCGGAAAGTTACCACAATAAGTTAATGGAAACCGGTGCTGATTTGGTGATCAAAACTACGGAGGCGTTAATCGCCAATAATTACCATCCGGTAAATCAGGATAGTCTTTTCAGTCACAAAGGTGAATTGAAAAAGGCTCCTAAGATATTCAAACCCGACTGCATCATCAATTGGAACCAGTCTGGTGAAAGAATCTACAATTTTGTTCGTGGATTAAGTCCTTATCCTGCTGCCATTTCAACTTTGGTGAACAAGAACGGCGATCAGGTACCTTTAAAGATTTACAAAGTCCAATTCAATAAAGGTGAATCTGGTAATAATCCGGGATTAGTGATTTGTCCCGATAAAAAAACACTCATGGTTCAAGTTAATGATGGAATTATCGAGATTAAGGTTTTACAACAAGCAGGTAAAAAGCGCATGAATGCGGATGAATACCTCAGGGGATCTGGCGATTTGAGTGGCAGTATGTTTTTTCATTCAGATGCATAACCCCTCATATTAAATGTTTTTGGCTTACGACATTAGATTAATATTAAAAAAAACAACTCCAAAGCAGGTGATTTATTAACAAACGACAACTTTTATCAACAATTTTAGCTAAAACTCGCACCAACACTTGTTTTTTTAAAGATATACACTACATTTGTTAGCATAAATACCCTAAGTGTTAATTAAATAATTTATTCACTATGAACAAAGCTGAATTAATCGATGCAATGGCCGCCGGAGCAGGTCTTAGCAAGAGCGACGCAAAGAAAGCATTAGACGCATTTGTAACCGCTACTGGCGAGGCCTTAAAAAACGACGACCGTGTAGCATTAGTTGGATTTGGATCTTTTTCCGTTTCCACCAGAGCTGCCCGCAAGGGACGTAATCCACAAACTGGCAAAGAAATCAATATCGCTGCTAAAAAAGTGGTTAAGTTTAAAGCTGGAGCTGACCTAACCAAAGTCGTTAAATAACAACTTTACCTTATTAAAAAAGCGTCTTGAAAAATCAAGACGCTTTTTTTTATGCCTGCAAATTGAATTTTATTCAATTTGCAAAGGGTTTTATAAAATATATGCCAATCCTATAGCAATACTTAAATAGTTTATTTTCTGACTAAAAGAAGAGGTGTAAGGTTCATCGTTCCAATCTAAACCAACAGCATGATTAAAATTAAGATCAGATCCAACATAATCAGCAGATAAGGTAATATAGTAATCGCTTAAACGATATTTCATTCCGGCTCCGAGTAAATATCCGAATCCATAGGCGCGACTTGTTTCTCTATAGTAAGTGCTCTTCTCATCAGGGGTATCCTTTTTTGTAGCATAAATGGTCGCTTGAGGAGCATAGCTACCATAATAACCTATTAAACCACGAACATCAACCGAAAAATAATCACCAATCGGAAAACGTAAATATGGACCGCCAAACAAACCTCCACTACTCCAATTCTGATTGCTTTCCACCTGAACATTATAATCAGGATTGGCTTTCATTAATTCATTTTCATAACTACGATTATCTAGTTTGTTTCCGCTGTAATTGACGACAAATTGCAATCCGAAATTATGAGAAACTCTATAGGAATAGGTAAAGTTTAAAGCTACTCCCGTTTTGGCAAAACCTGATGTTGAATCGTTTAAGTCGGTTTTAGCAAAATCGGATAGGGGAATTGATGGACCTATAGAAAGTCCCATATACTGTTTTTTAGATGATTGCGCCCATAAACCTTGCAAGAGGAAACTTAACAGGGCGAAAATAATGGCTATTTTTTTCATATCCGGACAACATTAGGTTTATCTGTAAGAATCAAATTATAGTCCAAAGCTAAGCAATTAATCAAATGATAGATTTAGCTGGTCGTGCCAAGAAAGCATTTCTTGTCTATCACGGCTAACTTTGCCGTTATCCATGAGCCACCTGACCACATCAATAATCTGATCTTCATTAAATTGAGGCAGTAATGGTATAAGTTCATATAAATTTCTATTTTTTGCAATCAACAGGTTTTTTATTGCCGAAACCACTTGCTCAAATTCAATCTCATTTAAATTGGTTTTATTTTTCGATAAACAAACATCGCAAATTCCACACCGTTTGCTTTTTTTCTCACCGAAATAAGCAAGTAGTTGCTGACTCCGACATTTCAAATTGTCTGTGATATAATGGATCAGGGCTTCTAATCTCTTTTCTGCAGCTTCTTTTAAAAAGCGGTAGTTTTGATCAGACAGCTGAATGTACTTTGCATTCTGACGTCCTGACGTAAAAATTAGCTGAGGTAGTGTCCGGATGGGAATATAAGACAATACCTTAATGCCATTTAAATAGTTAAGCTGTTTAATCACTTCATCCACTTTCATGCCGGCACGTTTGGCCAGTAATTGCTCGTTTAAATTGACAAAATCAGTAAAAACACCAGAGTAGGAGCGCATAATCTCTTTTATAATACGTTCATTACCTGAATGCTCCACCATAAACCGGTACAAATCTTCTTTTCCTATCTGAACCGAAATCTTGGAGAATTGCCCAGCCGACTCAATGTACATTAAAAAGCCTTCTCTTTCGAGGATTTTAATGGTATTGTAGACTTCCAGTAACTTGAAATTATAGTTGGATGTAAAATCTGAAATTCTAAAATCAAACCCCATATCCTGACCACTTCCTTCGGGAACCTGAAAATAATTTCCCAAAGCATTATAGATGGTTCTGATGGTATCAATGGGTGGATAGGACGCCTTTAGCATTTCACGGGCATTGGCAATATCATTTGGATTGAAGAGCAATATGGCTTGTGATGATTTTTGGTCACGTCCAGCCCTACCCGCCTCCTGAAAGTAGGACTCAACGCAATCAGGTAAATCATAATGAATAACCTTTCTCACATCGGGTTTATCAATGCCCATTCCAAAGGCATTGGTAGCCACCATGATTTTAACCTGTCCCGTTGTCCATGATTTTTGCCGTTCATCGCGGGTATGCGCATCCAGACCTGCATGATAGAATGTAGCACTGTATCCTTTCCTGGATAGTATTTCAGCCAATTCACGGGTTTTTTTTCTACTCCTTACATAAACAATTCCTGATCCAGTAAGGCCTTCAAAAAACTTCATCAAATAGGTCGGCTTATCGTATTCACGTGCAACATGATAGGCCAGATTTGAACGCTCAAAAGTATTGCGAAAAACCCGGTTTTGCTTAAACGCCAATTTATTCATGATGTCTGATACCACATCAGGAGTAGCTGTAGCAGTTAGCGCCAAAACTGGAACTCCCGGAATGTAGGGACGGATATCTGCTATTTTTAAATAGGGTGGTCTGAAATCGTAACCCCATTGTGAAACGCAATGCGCTTCATCTATGGTGAGCAAATTGACCTTCACCCGCTGAATAACACCTCTAAACATTTCAGTATCGATGCGTTCAGGCGAAACATACAAAAATTTGAAATGTCCGGCAATTACATTGGAATAAACGGCTTCTATCTCATTGCGGTGCATTCCTGTATAAATGGCAACCGCCTTAATACCGTTGCGTTTCAGGTTGGCTACCTGATCTTTCATTAGCGCAATTAATGGGGTGACCACAATACATGTGCCTTCGGTCATCATGGCAGGTACTTGAAAGCAAATAGATTTTCCCCCACCAGTAGGCAATAATGCTAATGTATCATGACCTTCGCATACAGAGATAACAATATCTTCCTGCATGGGCCGAAAATCAGGATATCCCCAATATTTGGTCAATATTCTTCTGGCTTCTGCTTTCATGTTATCGAGGTTCCAAGTTATTTTAATAATGTCGAAATATAAAGGTAGTATTTATTTTGGAAATGAATGGGGTTGTTTGATTCCAAAGCGTATTTATTCAATGAGTTTGAACTACCTAGGCTTATTAAAACGTAGTTTTACTCCAATCGAACACGGGGGTCAAGATAGGCATACATTACGTCGGCCACGATGTTTACCAATACCAAAACGATGGAAATAAACAAAACAGAACCCATAATCACTGGTAGATCATATTTTTCGAGAGAATCGACAATAACGACACCTATACCTTTCCAGTCAAAAACATATTCCACAAAAACAGCTCCTGCCATTAACGAAGCAAACCACCCTGTTATGGCTGTAATTACGGGATTTAACGCATTGCGTAAACCATGTTTAACTACAACATCAAACTTACTGAGTCCTTTGGCATAGGCTGTTCGGATATAATCCTGCGACAGCACTTCAAGCATGGAACTGCGTGTTAAACTAACTACAATGGCGAGAGGTCTTATGCCCAGAGTAATTGCCGGAAGGATTAAATTCCTTAAATTGAGGTATTGTTCCCCCGTAACATCATCCACCGAATACAGGCTTCCAAACATAGGAAGACCCGTATATTCAGTCAGAAGATAGGCGAATATCCAGGCCATGAGAATTGCCGCAAAAAAAGACGGAATGGACATGCCCAATGAAGAAAAAACAAGTAAAAAACGATCAAGGGATTTGTTGTGATTGAGTGCCGCTGATAATCCTAAAATCATACCAATGAGCATGGCCAAAAAAATGGCTGTGGTGGCCAACAACAAGGTTTTTGGAAAAGCTTCACCAATGATGGAACTCACCAGCCGCTTACTTTGATACGACCGCCGTAAATAGGGTTTCTTTAGCACTACATTCCAAGTAGTGGCTGAAAATAGGGTGATGCCTGATGTGTTACCATCATCTTTAAAATGAAGCGATAACGGACTCAGGTCGTTTAAATAGTGAAAATATTGAAGTAGTGGCGGTTTATCAAGTCCCAAGTCTTTTTTTATGGCCTCTACTGATGAAATATCTGCCCTTTGTCCTAACAACATGCGTGCTGGATCGCCGGGAAGAATATTAAACAACAGAAAAATGACTGTAGCCACTCCCCACATTACAAGAAGTCCATAGGCTAGTCTTTTTATCAGGTATTGAATCATGGATGGATAAAGCTTTCCAACGCTGTTTTGTCCGGAAAATTCCGGAAAGGCCATTTTTGAATTACAATGCCATTATGCATCAATACCAAACCGGGGTTTGAACGTATCATAGCTTTCAATTCAATGTCATCAGCAAAAAGTGTCTCCACATCAAGTTGGTACTCTTTTAAGTATTTTTCAATCACATCATTGGTGCTACTGGTGATAAGCACTATAGGAATATTGAGTGCGTTTGCTTCATCAATTACCTTTCCCAAAGAAGACATACCACTGCTTGATGCTTCTTGTAAATCCCATGTCACCAAGATCAATTGGAATTCGGGATTTTCAATAATATCCACCGTCCAATCGTTACCTTCCATATCTTCGAGCATGATGCCGTGTTTAAGAATGCGTTGCGAATCGTCAATTCGTTGACTAACAAACGACCATTGCGACATCCATATGGAATCATTCCAGGGATAGTCTGGCGATAAAAATTCCTGCTCCTCCCCCGTTTCGATATTTCGATATTTGACATAGGTTTTTACCAAATCAAGTCCTTCGGCTTTCATGTCGTTGCCCACTTTCCAATCGCGAAAATCCATAATAGGAAGATGGCGGTAGCTGTGGATAACAAATCCTGCATAAAGCCCAACAAAAATCACGAGCATGGCCCATTGAATACGGCAGGGCATTTTTATTTTCATCCGTTTACGGTAAATAAAAATGATCAGCGCCAAGACAATGAGGAAAATATTCTTGTAAAAAGTCTGCCAATTGGTAAGCTTAACGGCATCACCAAAACAACCACAGTCAGGAACCATGTTGTAACGTGCATCCAAATAGGTTATTACGGTAAATACCGCCATAATTAACAAGACACCAAGTCCGGCAATATTCGACTTCAGTCGGAAAACAAGTGCAAAGCCAATTAAAAACTCCACAATGATCAGAAATACGCCCAACAGCAGAGCATAATCAAGCATAGAGGTCCAGCCGTATACCAAAAGATAATCTTCCACACGGTAGGCGGTACCAATGGGGTCGATTCCTTTAACTGTTGAAGAAAAAATAAAAACCAATCCGGTAAAAATGCGAATAAGTTTAATCAATAGGGGTTCAGGTTTTATTTTATTTCGATACATTTTCTAGTGTTAGTTTAATCAGTGCAAAAACAGAGTAGTTGATGATGTCCTGGTAATTGGCGTCTAAACCTTCCGAAACCAATGTTTTTCCATGATTATCTTCTATTTGTTTGATGCGCAGCAGTTTCATTAAAATGATGTCGGTAAGCGAAGACACACGCATATTGCGCCAGGCTTCACCATAATCATGGTTTTTATTCATCATCAAGTCGCGAGCAGTAAAGAGGTGTTTGGTGAACTCTTTAACAGCTTCTTCAGGTTTTAGATCAGCACTTTCGGCGATACCGCGCTCGAGCTGGATCAAAGCCATCACAGAGTAGTTGACAATACCAATGAATTCTGGAGTAATTCCCTCATCAATTTTCTGATCGCCTTTTACCTGAATGCTTCTTATTCGATTAGCCTTTATGTATATTTGATCGGTTAAACTTGAAAGTCGGAGTATCCGCCAGGCGGTTCCATAATCCTTTTGCTTGGCTTCGAAAACAGCCTGACATTGTGTAATTATTTGGGTAAATTGTTGAGAAGTATCTTTTTTCATGAAATGGATATGCCTTAAATTCTACCTTTGTTGAATGGTTTTTAAATCCCGTTTTAATGGGCTATAAAAGTACAACATTTGCCGAAAATAACATGAAATTATCCTACAATGGTTACACGCTCGATTTAGCAACACCTAAGGTAATGGGTATCCTTAATGTAACACCCGACTCATTTTATGATGGAGGTAAGCATTTTGCTATGGGTAACATCCTGAAAACATGCGAGCAAATGTTAATGGATGGCGCCGACATCATCGATATTGGTGGGGTTAGTACGCGCCCCGGAGCGCAAGAAGTTAGTGTACAGGAGGAGTACGATCGGGTAATACCTGCCTTGAAAATATTGGTGAAAAATTTCCCTCAAACATGGTTTAGTATCGACACCTACCGATCGCAAATTGCAGAAATCTGTGTAAACGAAGGCGCCAGAATTATCAATGACATCAGTGGAGGCAACCTGGATAACCAGATGTTTACTGTCGTTGGCAGACTAAAAATACCTTATGTGTTGATGCACATGCACGGGACACCGCAAACCATGCAGCAAAACCCGTTAAATGAAAGCGTTGTTAGGGAAGTGCAGCACTTCTTTATTAAAAAAGTGAATCAATTAAAGGAACTTGGTGGCGATCAGATTATTCTCGATCCGGGTTTTGGATTTGGTAAAACGTTGGATGCCAATTATAGGTTACTTAAAAATCAAGACAAAATCAGAGTCGATAACTTGCCCATCCTTACGGGGATATCCCGAAAATCGATGATCAACAAAGTGCTGGATATCAATCCCGAACAAGCACTGAATGGAACCACTATCTTAAATATCCTGGCTTTGCAACATGGAGCCAATATCCTGCGGGTACATGATGTACGCGAAGCCAAAGAATGTGTCATCATGATGGAAAAATACCAAAAGGCCTGAGTATGATCTATATTGACAAAAACTCTAAGGATCCGTGGTTTAACATAGCAGCTGAAGAATTTGCTTTAAAAAATACTTCTGAAGATATTGTCATGCTTTGGGTGAATGAACCTTCGGTGGTATTGGGCAAACATCAAAATACCATGGCAGAGGTGAATATTCCTTATGTGATGGAAAAAAACATACCTGTAATCCGTAGGATTTCAGGCGGAGGTACGGTATACCACGATTTGGGAAACCTGAATTATAGTGTGATTACCACCAATCAAAATAGAGAAAGACTCATTGATTTTCACAAATTTGCGGAGCCCATTATTCAGTTCATGAAAGCACGCGGACATGATGTTCATTTTTACGGAAAAACCAATCTGGGGGTTCAAGGTCTTAAGTTTTCGGGAAACGCAGCCCATGTATTTAAAAACCGGGCATTACATCACGGAACACTTTTGTTTGATGCAGATTTATTTGAGTTAGAACAAACCATTCGACAAACGGATGCGCATATCGAGGATAAAGCGGTAAAATCAGTTCGTGCCGAGATGGTCAATTTGAAATCGCTCCTCCCCCAGTTTGACACCTTGGCTGATTTTCATCTTCAGTTCAAAGCTTTTTTACTTCAGTTTTATTCCATTTCGGTATCACGAAGTTTTGCACCTGATGAGATAGAGTCTATTCAAACGTTGGCCAACGAAAAATACCGAAGCACTGAATGGAATTATGGATATTCACCGGGATATTTCTTTAAAAAATCCGCCCATCACAAAGGTAAAAATGTAACACTACAACTTGAAGTTAAAAAAGGAATTATAGTAGATTTGCAATTACAATCATCGGTAATGACCGAATCTGATCAACTCTATTTACAAAAGATACTCATTAATAAACCACATCACCCGCAGGCTATGATTGAGACCATTAACATCAATGAAATATCATTGAAGAATTTAGGACTGGATAATCAGCTGATTCTTAGTCTGCTCATATAAAACAACTCCTATGGAAAAAGCACAAAAACTTTTCGATCCCATTTGGGAAGATTACCTGAAACAAAATCCCGAAGTTAAAAAAGTATACGATCTGTTTAAAGGTTTGAATGAGGACGTAGTTAACGACCACATTGCCTTTCGGACCTTTAACGATCCGCGAGTAAATATCGATGTATTGGCCAAGCCGTTTGTGGAGGCGGGATATGAATTTCGGGGGGAATACACTTTTGAGCAAAAGCATTTGTATGCCCGCCATTTTGAACTGAAAGGATTCAAACATGCACCACGTATTTTTATCAGCGAATTAAAACTGGAAGAAATGAGTCCGTTTTTACGCGAAACTGCACTCCAATTGATTGATGAAATACCAACCGATACATTACAAAGCTCCAAATTGATTTTTAGTGGCCGTGTTTGGAACCAGCCTTCATTCGACATCTACGAGAAATTGCGTCAGGAATCGGAATATGCCGCTTGGGTGTATGTTTACGGTTTTAGAGCCAATCATTTTACGGTGAACATCAATGCATTAAAAACACTGGATACCATTGAGAAAGTGAATCAATTTCTGAAAGACAAAGGGTTTTTAATGAATGATTCCGGAGGAGAAATCAAAGGCACACCGGCCGAACTATTGGAACAATCATCCATAAAAGCTGGCACCTTACCCATCGAGTTTACTGATGGAATCCATGAAATACCTAGCTGTTACTATGAGTTTGCCCGCCGTTACCCAGACAAAAACGGCGAACTTTATGGCGGATTCATAGCTAAATCGGCGGATAAGATTTTTGAGAGTACCGATTTTTATAAGAAATAGTTTTCTCTCAAGAAGTTATTTCTTGTCCTAGTTTGTAACGAGGACTTCATCTCATCAATCTTAAAATGCAACTCATTATAAAATGGAAATAACACCATTACAGCGATCCTTACAAAAATTAGCATCGAGCCTTCAGGGAGAAGTGATGACAGATGATAGCATCCGCTTGATTTATGCCACTGATGCATCGGCCTATCGGGAAGTTCCCGTTGGAGTGGTTTATCCGGCAAACGCAGATGACATTAAGAAGTTGATTGCATTTTGTCAGGATAATAATACATCCCTTATTCCGCGTACGGCAGGCACTTCCCTCGCAGGACAGGTAGTTGGCGGCGGTATTGTGGCAGACGTGTCGCGCCACATGACGAAGATATTGGAGGTTAACAAAAAAGAGAAATGGGTACGGGTGCAACCCGGAGTTATATTGGATGAGCTCAACGTTGAGCTCAAACCCTTGGGCCTGTTCTTTGGTCCGGAAACCTCCACAGCCAACCGATGTATGATGGGTGGCATGGTAGGCAACAACGCCTGTGGTGCACATTCGTTGATTTATGGCAGCACACGGGATCATACCCTTGAATTAAAAACCATTTTGAGCGACGGTTCAGAGGTTACTTTTGGTGATGTCACCAAATCCGACTTTGACAAAAAATGTTCACACAAAACCTTGGAAGGTGAGATTTACCGCCTTTTCAGGGATATCCTTAGCGATAAAAAGAATCAGGAAGAAATCATTAGTCAGTTCCCTGACCCAGAATTGGAACGCAGAAATACAGGTTATGCCTTGGATCTGTTGCTCAGAAATGAAATCTTTGGAAAAGAATCATCAGCCTTTAACTTGACACAACTGTTGGCCGGATCAGAAGGAACATTGGCTTTCACTACTGAAATCAAGCTAAACCTTGTGGATTTACCCCCTGTAAACAAAGCATTGGTTTGTGCGCATTTCGATACCATTG
Source organism: Bacteroidales bacterium (assembly GCA_041582875.1). GTDB lineage: Bacteria > Bacteroidota > Bacteroidia > Bacteroidales > F082 > UBA6244. The sequence goes on from JBFHGX010000001.1 coordinate 99,502, forward strand.
CCGATTCGCTGAAAGCCAACCTCATTGCATTAAAATTCAAACCGGTGGCCATCGAATTGATGGACAAGATTGTGCTTGATCTTACCAAGGAAAACATCGAGCAACAAAAAAACCGCTTTTTTGTGGAAGGTGATCCCGGAGCCATTCTGGTGGTTGAGTTTGTTGGCGATGACATGAAATCCATATACAAACAGGCTGCTGACATGGAAAAGGCCATGCGTGCAGCAGGTTTAGGCTATCATTTTCCAATGGTGGAAGGTGCAGACATCAAAAGGGTGTGGGATCTGCGCAAAGCAGGACTGGGTATCATCAACAACATTCCCGGAGATGCCAAGCCGGCGCCCGTAATTGAAGATACGGCGGTGAATCCTGAAGTGTTGCCCGAATACATTGAGGAATTCGCAGCCATGCTCAATAAATTTGGCAAGGAGTGCGTGTACTATGCCCACGTAGCCACAGGAGAGCTTCACCTGCGTCCAATCCTCAACTTAAAGGATCCTAAGGATGTAGAACTGTTTTACCAGATAGCCCTCGAAACAGCCAAACTGGTGAAGAAATACAAAGGATCGTTGAGTGGTGAACATGGCGATGGTCGCTTGCGCGGACAATTCATTCCACTGATGGTAGGCGAACACAATTACGCATTGTTCAAGCAAATCAAGCAAACCTGGGATCCAGAGGGGATTTTTAATCCTGGAAAAATTGTGGATACACCGGTGATGAATACTTCATTACGGAATGTGCCGGGAAATCCTACTCGTGAAATTAAAACCACCTTCGATTTTGGTAAGGATCTGGGGATTGTGCGTGCAGCTGAAAAATGTAATGGAACAGCTGTCTGTCGTAAAACGGAAATTACGGGAGGAACCATGTGTCCAAGCTACATGGCCAGTCGTGATGAAAGGCAGACTACACGTGCCCGAGCCAACGTACTGCGGGAATTTCTGACTACTTCCACCAAGGCGAACCCCTTCGATCATGAGGAAATCTATCAGGTGATGGATTTGTGTCTCTCTTGCAAAGCCTGCAAATCAGAATGTCCTGCCAGTGTGGATGTGGCTAAACTTAAGGCCGAATTCCTTCAACAATATTATGCCAGTCACCGTATTCCGCTACGGACCCTCATGATAGCGCACATCAGCAAAATAAACACCTTGGGAAGTCACTTTAGGTGGATTTACAATTTCGTGAATGGGAACAAGGTTATTTCAGGGTTAACAGCACGTTTGGTAGGATTCGCCCCCGAGCGACAATTTCCGCTGTTGTATAAAACCACGTTGGAACGCTGGAATAAGCAATACACACGGAAACACCAAGGCACATTCCCAAACGGAAAAGTGTATTTATTTAACGACGAATTCACCCGTTTCAACGACACTGAAATCGGGATCAAAGCCATACTGTTGCTTACAGGTCTGGGTTATGAAGTGGTAATTCCTGATCATTTGGAAAGTGCTCGTACCTACCTGAGTAAGGGCATGGTGAAGCAAGCAAAAAAAATTGCTAACACCAATATCCACAAGCTGTATAATCTGATTACGGAAGAAACCCCGCTGGTGGGCATTGAGCCTTCTGCGATACTTACTTTTAGAGATGAATACAAAGAATTGGCCGATGAAAACTTAAAAGAAGCTTCACTCAGACTATCGAAGAATGCTTTGATGATCGACGAATTCCTTGAGAGAGAAATGAAAAACGGAAAAATAAAGAAGGAACAATTTACTTCAGAGGTCAAAGAAATCAGGCTTCATGGGCATTGTCATCAAAAGTCGTTGGCAAGCACCAACCCTACCCTATTCATTTTGAATTTCCCGGAGGAATATCATGCAACTGAAATTCCTTCAGGATGTTGTGGTATGGCCGGATCGTTTGGTTTCGAGAAAGAGCACTATGATTTAAGTATGAGCATTGGCGAATTGGTGCTATTTCCAGCCGTCAGAAATAGTTCCCCAACCACCGTTATCACCGCTCCCGGAACTTCATGTCGCCACCAAATAAAAGATGGAACCTCAAGAACTGCCTATCATCCGGTAGAAATTCTTTATGAAGCGTTGCTCAAATAAAAATAAAGTGTAATTTTGCGCTCCCAAGTTGGTCCAGTAGCTCAGCTGGATAGAGCAGCAGCCTTCTAAGCTGCGGGTCACAGGTTCGAGTCCTGTCTGGATCACTAAAACGCTGATAATCAGCAGTAAAAACCGCTAAATAGTTGATATTTAGCGGTTTTTTCTTTTTAAGTTTTCAAACAACGTCAAATTTTGCAATCTGAAAGAGACCTATTCGAGACCCATTTTGTCTCATAAATCAAGTACTATGGAACACTCAATGTACATTTCCCTATTTCAAAGGCAAAAAAGATTGCTCAATGGAAATCATTAAGCAACTCTTTGATATTGCATCTCTGTTTGATGTAACAAACGATCTAACAGTCGTTTCTGAAACGTTTATGAAATTTACTGCCGTTGAA
>JBFHGX010000002.1:0-99665 GCA_041582875.1 Bacteroidales bacterium
ACCTTAGTCACTCCAGCACGTTTAAGCCACGTAATTCCATTCTCTTTTAAAAAGGACTCACCAAAAATCTTTGTGGAAGTAATATACCCCCCTCTTTTAACATAGGCACCACCCATTCCAAAATCACCTATTTCGTACTCATTGGTAATCCATTTGATATCAGCCAGATGCTCTAATCTACGTTTTCTGATTTCAAAGGCCACATTCATGATGTACTCAAATGCCGCTCCCTGACAAGTAGCTGCAGGATGCCCAGTCCCGATAAGGAATTTTTGGCGTTCTCCTTTTTCCATCTTTTTAAAAGACTCTTGCAGTTTTTCCCAAGCCTCATGGGCATGATCATATGAGCATACCGAAACCGTATGTTTTCCGGGACCGAGTCCTTCGGTAGCTTCAAACTTGAGTTTGGGACCAGTAGCATTGATCAGGAAATCATAGTCCACCTTTTCAACAGTACCCACTTTGTTTTGACCGGTATATTCGATGGTTACAAATCCTTTTTCCAATTCACTATCTCCCTCAGGGTGAAACGAAACCGCTTTAGCCTGTTTGTACACAATTCCAGCCTTTTTGTACCGTTTATCCAAGGGAAATCGCACCTGATCAACCGTCATTTTACCAACACCCACCCATATATTTGAGGGAATCCAATGATAGTAAGCATTGGGGGTAACGACAACAACTTCGTGCTTCTTCCCTAGTTTTTTCTTAAGTAATGCCGAGGCTGTATGTCCGGCGATACCTGCTCCCAAGACCACAATTTTAGCCATATGAATTAATTTAGTTTGATGATGACACCAAAGTTATTAAAAATATCATTATTTGAGTAGCCCAATACCTAAATAAAATAATTGATTCCAGAAAAAACCAAGTCAGTAAAAGGTGTCACCATCCTAACAAGATTATTACTACATTTGATTGTTTAAAACCATACCATGAGTATCAAGAATCACATCCCCAATACCATTACACTTTTTAACTTGTTATCAGGTGTTTTGTCGATTTATTGTGCCATGACCGGCCAACTCGATATGGCGGGCTGGCTCATTTTTGTCGCTGCTATTTTTGATTTTCTGGATGGGTTTGCCGCAAGAATGCTACATGCCAAATCTGAAATTGGCGAACAACTTGATTCACTTGCCGATGTGGTTTCATTTGGAGTAGCTCCCGGATTTATCTTATTTCAGATGATCAACATGAGTCATGGACAGCCCCTGCATACCACAGATAACTTCACCGCAATGCCATTTCTGGCTTTCATCGTCCCGGCTTTTGGAGCATTACGTCTGGCCAAATTTAATGTCCAGGGCACACACAGCAGTAATTTCAAAGGATTACCCATTCCGGCATCAGGCATATTTATTGCCTCACTGCCATTGATCAGGTCGTATTTGTACGAATTGCGCGATGATTCGTATACCGGTTTATTTTATATGATGATAACCAACACCTATTTCTTATTGGGATCGGGCATCATTATGTCTTTTTTGATGGTTTCAACTTTTCCGATGTTTGGAATCAAATTTGAAAACTTCAGCATAAAGGACAATTTAATCAAGTATTTTTTCCTGGGAGTTTCACTTATACTGATTATATCCTTACAAGTAGTCGCTATTCCTTTCATCATTATGCTATACCTGTTTTTATCACTTATTTTATACTTAACCGAATTACAAGGATAATTTATCTGCAGCATTAAACTATCAATCATTAACAACTAAGCAATTATAAATTCTTATTTTTAAACCGTTTCTGGACAGACTTTAACAGTTATTCCCAGAAAGCAAATTCATTGAGCAGTATAATAAGGAAACCCCTACTTTTGCGTACTCTTTTCGGATCAGACCAACAACCGAAAAAATAGGCTATGATTGTTAAAAAAGGAAATATTTCATTTAGAAGACTTACCCTCGACGATATCGAATTGGTACGAAACTGGAGAAATTCGAAACAAGTAAATCAATACATGGAGTTTCGCAATTTTATTACTCCTGAAATGCAATTAGCTTGGTTTCATTCCATTAACAACAATCAGAACTTGTATTTTATCTTTGAATACAAAGGTGAGAAAATTGGTGTTTTTAACGGAAAAGACATCGATTGGGAAAAAGGTACCATGGAAACAGGCATTTTTATCGCCGAAGAAAAATATACCAATACCGAACTCCCACTGCTCGCTGTATTGTCGTTTGGAGAACTGGGGCTTCGGGTTTTCAGCATGAACAGTTACGCACACATGCTAAAATCGAATAAACGGGCCATTCGTTATAACAAACTGCTGGGATTTGAATTGTGTGAAGGTCAGGAAAATGCTGAAAATCAATTATACAAATTAAACAGAGAACGTTTTTTTAATCGCACCAAATTACTGCGTCCGGCTTTGTATAAATTAATGGGCGTTAAGGATACGGTTGTGGTTTTCGACCATGCAGACCACGAAAGTGGGTTTAAAGATTTCCTGATCAGTAAAATTGACGTATCAGTAATTAAGGAAATCAAGGAAGATCAGGATGAAACTACAGTTTATTTCCATTCTATGTAAAAGTGTTTTCACATGGTTACTGAATTGATATTAGAAATCGCAATTAAAGCTTAGCACGCTATACAAATTCCCGTTGTTTCAGCATTCTGTATTTACATATATTTGCCCAGCGAATTGCGACCAACGACTATGAAAATACCTTTCAACAAACCCTATTGTCAGGGTGACGAACTTAAATACATCAAGTCGGCCATGGATTTTGGCCACATTTCGGGTAATGGTGTGTACACACAAAAAGCCCAGCAATTTTTTGAAGAAAGGTATGGTTATGCAAAAACTTTTATGACCACCTCGTGTACCCATGCTTTCGAAATGGCCGCTATACTGATGAATCTACAACCCGGGGACGAGGTGATCATGCCCTCTTACACATTTGTTTCCACCACCAACCCATTCATTCTGAGGGGGGCTCGTTTGGTTTTTGCCGACACCCTACCCCACCAACCAAACATTGATCTGGACGCAGCCGAAAAACTCATCACAAAAAAAACAAAAGTGCTTGTCGTGATGCACTATGGTGGTGTAGCTGTTGATATGGATAAAGCCATGGCACTGGCCAAAAAACACAACCTGATTCTCTTCGAAGATGTAGCGCATGCCATTGAGTCTTTCTATAAAGGAAAACCATTGGGTAGTTTTGGCCATTTTGCAGCTTTTTCGTTTCACGAAACAAAAAACATTAGCTGTGGCGAAGGGGGGTTGTTGGTGATAAACGACGAAAAGTATATCGCAAGAGCTGAAATTGTTTGGGAAAAAGGAACCAACAGAAGTGCCTTTTCAAGGGGTGAAGTAGCCAAATACGAATGGGTAGATGTGGGAGCATCCTTTGTCCCTTCGGAAATTATTGCTGCCGTGTTATACGCTCAGCTCAACCACATCGATGACATTCAACAAAAACGTATTTCACTCTGGAACAGATACTTAAAAAACCTTACTCCGTTGGCCGAAAAGGGATATATCACCCTCGACAATCTTCCGGAATACGCAACCAACAACGGGCATCTGTTCTATTTTTTGGTTGACAACCAACAACTTCGAAACAAACTACTGGAATATTTGAATCAGCATTTTGTGCATGCGGTTTTTCATTATTTACCTTTACACAAGAGTCCGTTTTACGCCAATCAACACGATGGCCGCGAATTACCTCACACGCAAAAGTACACCGATCATCTGATCAGACTTCCTTTGTTTTACGAACTTACGCTTGAAGCTGTGGATTATATCAGTGACAAGGTGGCTAGCTTTTTTGAAGAAAACCCAAAATAGCTATTTTTCGTAAAAGTGCATTTCTAAAATGTACTGATAAACTTCAGCGGGCATCCAAAAACTCATGTCTTTTTTCATGCGGATACCTTTGCGGATAAAGCTGGACGAAATTTCCATTTGGGGCGCATCCCATAAGGTTATGACCTCACTATTTTCATGATTTCCCAATCCACATCCCGGCCGAGGATAAACATAAAAGTGATATTGATTTAATAACTCCTGGTAGTTTTTCCATTTATGAAAGTGCTCAAAAATATCCGTACCACTGATTAAAACAAATTCCCTTTCGGGATATTTTTCATGAATATAAGTGAGCGTATCAATGGTGTACGAAGGAATGGGCATTTTAAATTCAATATCACTAACCCCAAGCTTTGGATGGTCTTCAACTGCTATACGAACCAAGGCCAACCGGTGATAATCGGCAAGCAACGACTTTTTATCCTTTAAAGGGTTTTGAGGTGATACCACAAACCAAACTTCATCCAAATCAGTAAATTCGGCCATATAGTTGGCCAGCACAAGATGGCCAATATGAATGGGATTAAACGATCCGAATAACAATCCGGTTTTTTTTGATGCCATCAGTGTTGCTTTATTTGGTTTGCCATCTTTGAAGTTTGGGAATTCCTCGTGCAAAAAGCTTGGCCACAAAACCAGGCATTCCCATTTTTTTCATTTCATTAATCACCAAATCTTTCATTTCGGGCATGGTGATCTTGGGTTGGGTAAATTGGCCATCAGCATAGCAATAGCTGCAGTATATCAAACTTTTTGAACCATCCTTTTCTGATCCTCCGCCTTGCGGATCCTTATTCAAGGGCATGCCGCAACTTTGACAAAATTTATTTTTCTTTGGCATAACTTAAGGTTTTAGTAAAATTTTTCCTCCACTCATATTTCCCAGATAGTTTTTAAGTCCGGAAACAATTTTATCAAGCGGCACAGTCTCTTGTATTTGGGTTTTCCAAATCCCTTGGATAAATTTTTGCTGTAGCCACTTGGAAATAGCACCAAACTCAATCGAATCTAATTCACCCATCCACGGCGAAAGATTGAATCCGGAAATAATTTTATCTTTAAAAATCATATCCATGACATTAATTTCTGACATGGGTTTATTAGACAAGCCTCCATAAACCACCAATTCCGAGTCTTTGGGCATGGCATTAAACAACAATCCCGATTGCAGTCCCCCAACAGCATCAAAAGCAACGGTGGCATTCAGTTGTTGGGCCAACTCTGACAATCTATCTGCAAAACCTTCTTCAGTCTCATCTAAAACATGGGTTGCCCCATCAGCTTGTAAAAGCTTTACTGTTTCTGCCTTTCTAACCACATTAATCACATTCACTTGAAGTTCTTCAGCCAGATTACGAATAAAAGCAGGAACTTGACCTCCGGCGGCATTCACAATAATTGCCTGACATTCCCTTTGTTTAGCAATCTGGAACAATCCAAATGCAGTAAAAGGATTGATGGCAAAACATGCCGCCTGATCCATATCCATGTCATCTTGCAACAAAATCAAGTTGTCCTGTTTTACAATCAGGTACTCATTCCAGGTTCCAGGACGATCATCCTGAACAAAAAAACTAACCTTTTGTCCCTTAAGGTGCTCAAGTTCAACCGAAGCTTGTTCAATAATTCCCGAGCCTTCAAATCCGGGAACAGTGGGCACTGTTTTTACCACATTATAGCTCCCCTGAATAAAGGCAATATCCGAAGGGTTGGCAGGAGCGGCATGAACACGAACCAAAACCTCACCTGATTTGGGTATTGGCATTTCTCTTTCTTCCACCCTCAAACTCAATATTGCCCGCAGCACATTGCGATTGTATTGAGGAAGCACCACTGATTTTATCATTTTAACCACTTTAATAACTATTCAGCAATAAATTCATTGACCAAAGAAACAACATCGCTAACTGCCTTTTCCAGTTGATCGTTAACAACAACCACGTCAAAATGATCGGCATAAGTCAATTCGAATTCAGCTTTTTCTACCCGAATATCAATATCCTCTTTGCTATCGGTTCCGCGCAATTCAAGTCTGGTACGAAGCTCTTCTACCGAAGGAGGTTGAACGAAAACCGATAATGCATCCATTCCATAAATGGCTTTTATATTCATGCCACCCATCACATCTACATCGAACAAAACATGTGTTCCGGCATTGCGCATGCGCTCTACCTCGGAAGCTAAAGTTCCATACAAACGATCCTTATACACTTCCTCCCACTCAACAAAAGCATGCTGTTCTATCTTCTTTCTAAAATCGTCAACCGATAAAAAATAGTAGTCTCTACCATGAACTTCTCCTTCTCGGGGAAGCCGGCTGCAGGCTGAAACTGAAAAAGCCAGATTTGGCACCTGCTTCATTAGCTCTTTTACGATTGTTGTTTTTCCTGATCCAGAAGGAGCAGAAAAAATAATCAATTTTCCTTTTTTCATGACTGTAGGAAGATTATAAAATATTAAACAACTGCTCCTTTATTTTCTCCAACTCGTCTTTCATCAACACCACAATACGCTGAAGACCTGAGTCGTTGGCTTTTGATCCTAACGTATTTATTTCACGTCCAATTTCCTGTCCGATGAAACCAAGCTTTTTACCAGATGAAACCTGCAAGTCGAGTGTTTCTATAAAATAATCGCAGTTATTTTTCAATCGGACTTTCTCCTCTGTTATATCAAGTTTCTCGATGTAATAGATCATTTCCTGCTCAAATCGGTTTTTATCGGCTTGTACATCAGAAACTTGCTTATTCAGAGCGCCTAAAATACGCTCACGTATTCTCACCATTCTATCTTGTTCAAAAGGCTCTACCTGAGAAAGCAACTCCTGAATTTGTCCAACTCTATCGATAAACTCCTGCTTCAACAAAGCTCCTTCCTGAATACGGAACTGATCAACAGAAGCCACAGCCTTTCCAAAGCCCTGATACAAGAGTTTCCACTCATCAGCATCAGCAGTTTCATCATTGGGCATTAACACATCGGGCATTTTAACAATGATTGATAAAATATCCTGCGGAACACTTTCACGGGTAGCTTCGGATAACTCCTTAATTAGTTGAAAATACTGCATAGCTATCGGCATGTTCAGCCGCATAGAACCTCCTGCCGATTTTTCCTCAATACTGAGCGAAACATCTACTTTTCCACGCTCCAAAACTTTTCCAATCAGATTTCTGATCTCAAGTTCGCGTTCCTTTAAACTGATGGGAATCCGCATGTTTAAATCCAGCGTCTTGCTGTTGAGTGTGCGAATTTCGATGGTGTATTTCCGGCTGGTGGTTTCAACAACCTGTTTACCATAACCGGTCATGGATTTAATCATCTTATTGTGATTTGATTGGCGCAAAGATAGTAAAGATAGGCAGTAGATAAAACCTTGCGTGGCGTTCTTACATCACTTGGTCTGATTTGATATTATTTTTCTCCCATCGAAAACAAACAGAGGTCGTCTCGCTCGAATAATTGATAAATGAACGTAAAAATTCAGGTAGTTTTCGTTACATTTGCGTCATGAGTATAAAACGTCTTCTGGCACTTTTTTTTTCATCGCTGTCCTTATTCGCCTGGAGTGAATCCATGGAAAATATAGATAGCCTTGAAATTATTCTACCTCAAAAAGAAGGAGTTGACAGAATAAATACGTTGGTCTCATTGTCAGAATCGTACCGCAACGTTTCCTTTAATGATTGTATAAAATACGGCCAACAAGCCTATAAATTAGCCAAAAATATCAATAATTGCGATCTACAAGCACGTGCACTAAAATCGATGGGAAACAGCTGTTATTTTTCCGGCGAATTCGATCTGGCCAGAAATTACTACCGTAACGGTCTTAAAAAATTTACTGATTGTAATAACCTTGAAGGAAAAGCCGCCTGCCTGAATAATATAGGGCTGATTTTTGAAGAGCTTTCGGATTTTGACTCAGCAGGATATTATTATCAGCAATCGTATAATGTTGAGAAACAAATAGGTAATAATATAGGAATAGGAGAATCACTTTTGCAATTGGGCAACATCAATTACTATCGTGACGAGCTCCAACAATCGCTTGACAACTATTACCAGGCCATGCTCATTTTTAAACAAGAAAACGACAGCTTGAGGTTGGCAGGATCATATAATAGCTTGGGCATTGTGTATCGGGAATGGAATCAATACGACAAAGCGCTCGGCTATTACAAGGAGGCCGTTCCTATATTTGAGAAATTGGGCGATGATCGCAACCTGTCCTTTGTTTTAACTAACTTGGGTGAAGTTTACAATTTTGAATTGAAAGAATATAAAACAGCCTTCAAGTACTACGAACAATCGCTCGAAATAAAAAAGCGCCTTAATGACAGGATTGGTATAGCATTGCTATACAATAATATAGGCACACTTTATGCCAATATGGAAGATACTGAAGAAGCCATTAACTATTTTGAACTAAGCCAAAAGATATATGAAGAATCTGATGGTGAAACAGGGTTAGTTATGGTATTTTACAATCTGGGGTCGATTTATCTCGATATGCAACAGCACGAAAAAGCCATCGAATATCTGGAGAAAAGCCTTATCAAATCTGAAGAATACAGCTATACAGAATTTATTAGTCTAAATCAAGAAGCGTTAATGCATTGTTATGCAGCCATGGGTAAATTTAATTTGTACAAAAAATATTTCAGACTTTATTCGCTGAGCAAAGACACGCTGATAGACAAGTTATTCCGGCTTCAAAGTCAAGAAACGGAAGTAAAATACCGCATTGAAGAAACCATAGCAGAGGCCGAATTGCTACAAGTAGCCAATGCCAATAATGAAACTGAACTTAGAAAATACAAGCTTTACCTTGCTGCAATAAGCGCCTTCTTAATACTGGTTATTTTTACCTATGTTTTGTTCTCAAAATCAAAAAAAAGTAGCCGTGACAATACGTGAACCTTACCACCTGTTTGCTGAGCCATTAAAGTACTACCAGGCTATGATAGAAGATATTGAATCAGCTAAACGCTATATATATATCCAAACGTTCAGGGTAGGAAAAGATGTTATTGGTGATCGTTTTCGTAGAGCCCTGACCAAAAAAGCCAAAGAGGGGGTTGAAGTAAAATTGCTGATTGATTATTGGGGAGCAGGCTCAATAAATCAGGAATATTTTAAAGATTTAATCGCCTATCATGGCGAGGTTCGTTTTTTCCAAAAAATAATATTCAACACGGATGTTTTTACACGAAGTCATAAACGAAACCATCGAAAACTACTGCTTATCGACGACGAAATATCCTACATAGGATCGTCAAATTTAACAGGTTACAACCTTAATTGGCGCGAATCGGTATTGCGTATGAAAAGTGATATCACTCCCGTTTTTGTTAAATTGTTCAAACAAGATTTCAGAAGTTTTGACAAATACAACATCAACACCCAGCGCAGAACAACTCCCATTAAGTTCAATAATTTCGATATACTACGTGATGCTCCAAGCATTGCATACAAACGAATCAACAATAAGTTCATTCGTTTAATTAAAAGCGCAAAACACCGAATTGTTATCGAAACGCCTTATTTCTTACCTGGATACCTTCTGCGCAAAGCCCTGATGGATGCTTCTCAACGAGGAGTTTCAGTAAATGTGATCCTTCCCAAACAATCTGACGTTACCTTGATCGATATTTTAAGAAACAAATACCTGGGTCCTCTCAATAAAAAAGGCATTGATTTTCTCTTTTACCAATCCAACAATTTACACGCAAAACTGATGCTCATTGATGACACCACTTTTGCCATTGGCTCATCAAATTTCGATTACCGAAGTTTTCGATATATGTATGAAATTATGCTAATTGGAAGTGATCAAAATATTGCACAACAAATAAAAACACACACCTCCCAAACACTTGATGACGCCCATTCATTCGATTATAACAAATGGAAAAGTCGCCCCTTGATTAATAAATTTTTTGAATGGATACTACTCCCGTTCAGGCATTTACTTTAACGACCTCCCCGATTAAGGGTTTTAGTTAAGAAACGCTCCAAATTTATTACATTTCAAGAATTAGGAAGTTATTTTACAATGTAAATGAGTAATTTTGAAGCCTCAAAAAAAATCACATTTAATAATAAAAAAAAATAATACAGCTATGGCAGAAAAAATGACATCAAAAAAAGCGATGGAGCTTGAAGACAAATATGGAGCACACAACTACCACCCTCTGGCAGTAGTTATTGCCAAAGGTAAAGCAGCCAAAGTTTGGGATGCTGAAGGAAAAGAGTATTTCGACTTTTTATCTGCCTACTCAGCAGTAAACCAAGGACATTGTCATCCAAAAATTGTAGGTGCATTGATTGATCAGGCTAAAACACTTACCCTTACTTCACGTGCTTTCTATAATGATGTTTTAGGAAGTTACGAAAAGTATGTAACTGAATACTTTGGATACGACAAAGTGCTTCCAATGAATACGGGTGCTGAAGCTGACGAAACAGCGCTTAAGCTTTGCCGCCGTTGGGCATATGATGTAAAAGGCATTGAAGATAACCAAGCCAAAATTATCGTTTGCGCTGACAATTTCCACGGACGCACCATCACTATCGTTTCGATGTCAACAGACCCAGATTCAAAGGCCAATTTCGGACCTTACACTCCTGGATTTATTGTAATTCCTTATAACGACCTCAACGCTTTGGAAGAAGCCCTTCAGGATCCAAATATTGCAGGATTTTTGGTAGAGCCTATTCAAGGAGAAGCTGGCGTAGTAGTTCCTGAAAACGGCTACCTGAAGAAAGCATACGAAATGTGTAAAGCAAAGAATGTTTTGTTTATTGCCGATGAGGTGCAAACAGGTATTGCCAGAACAGGAAAACTGTTGGCTTGCGATCACGAAGGAGTGCATCCAGATATTTTAATTCTGGGAAAAGCATTGTCAGGTGGGGCCTTTCCTGTTTCAGCAGTTTTGGCTAATGATGAAATTATGTTAACCATAAAACCGGGCCAGCATGGCTCAACCTTTGGAGGAAACCCAATCGCTGCAAGAGTTGCCATTGCTGCCCTTGAAGTAGTTAAAGAAGAAAAATTGGCCGAGAGAGCTGAAAAATTAGGCCATATTTTCCGTGAAGCCATTAAAGCCATCGACTCAGACATGATCGAATTGGTTAGAGGTAAAGGACTGCTAAATGCAGTGGTTATCCGACCCAAGAATGGAAAAACAGCGATGGATGTATGTATTAAAATGGCCGAAAATGGCGTACTTGCAAAACCTACCCACGATCATATTATCCGTTTTGCTCCTCCTCTGGTAATAACCGAAGAAGAATTGGCTCAGGCTATTGAGATCATTAAAAAGTCTATCCTTTCTTTTCAATAAGGCATGATTTTACCAAGATAACTTCGTACATTGAATTGTAATTCATTGTATGGAAATATTTCAAAAAAACCTGGTGGCTTAAAAGCCACCAGGTTTTTTTTACGCTCGTTTTTTCAACTATTTGTTAATCGTGAGATTTCAAAATCCTGATTCATTTCAAGAGATAATTTTCTGGTGGATGCATCGATTATTTACATTTGATTGTCAATTAAATGTACCCCCAAATCAAGAATTATTCATAATACATAAATGCGTATTTAAACCAAGAGTATTTTTTAATCATCATATACATATATCAATGAAAACCTTTATCACTTCGCTTATCATAATGATAACATTTATGGGATTAGTGCAAGAGTTGAGTGCACAACTTCCTGAAAACTTTCCTGGATATTCCGTCGTAAGCAATGAAAATGCTGACGAGGGTTATACATTTTTGTCGGTTTCAACGGAGGTTGAGGGCGTTGGTTTTTACGTTTTTATCATAGACACTGCTGGAGAGGTATACAAGTACCGTGAACTAAACCATGATTACGCCTACGATTTTAAAATGCAACCCAACGGCCAACTTTCGTACGCTCAATTCACTTCTCACCACACCTATACAGGTGGTGGTAACTGCGTACACATGATAATGGATCAAGAAATGAATCTCATGGATAGTATTGGTCTCCAAAACGGTTATTTTGCCGAAGCACATGATTTTCAAATCTTACCAAACGGTCATATTTTGATGTTTGGATACTACCTCACTCAAATGGATTTAAGCGACGTGGTTGACGGCGGTTATCCGGATGCGCAAGTTTCAGGCGGAATCATTCAAGAGCTTGATGCCGAAGGAAATGTAATTTTCCAATGGAGAAGTTGGGATCATTACAATCCCGAAACCTTTATATGGGGGGCACGATCTAACTTACAAGTTGTTTCCACGTTTCATTTAAACGATATCAATTTGGATACCGATGGTAACATTATCTTTGCCACTCCCACCTGGACTAAAAAATTAAGTCGCCAAACCGGAGAAATTATGTGGCATTTGGGTGGCGATGAAAACGAATTCTCCTTTATCGGTATTGACAGTACAGATGGAGTCGGTATGGTAGCCGGTCATATGTTCTATCGATTGGACAACGGACATGTACTACTTTATGATAATTCACCAAGAGGTGGAGCCGATGCCAACTCGAAAGCCAATGAGTTTATTCTGGATGAGGTGAATAAAACAGCTGAATTGGTATGGACGTATGCTTACCCCACTCAAATTAAAGGATGGCATCGCGGAAACGCATTTCGCACAAACAATGGCAACACCTTAATAGGCTGGGGAGGCGCCAATGGAGCACAAATACCTACTTGTACTGAAGTGGATCCTGATGGGAATATCACCTACGAAGTTTATTTTGAAAATCCGGATGTGGAAAGCTATCGTGCTTTTAAATTTCCAATGGGGGATGGATTAATTGCCGAGCAAACAGAAATTGATCTTGCTCAGGGAAACACTTATTCCTTTCTGCAAGGCGACACCCTTGACACAGGCATTCAAGTTAAAGTAAATGTGTTGGGCGGTATAGGTTATAATGAGTTTACTGTAGCAGCATATGACAAAGCCCCAATCAAACCTGCTTTTGCAGGAAAAGACCCGATGTTATTGCCTCAACGGATTACCATGTTTCCTGACTGGATGTCAATAGAAGGCACGGCTAGTTTTGACGTGAATATATTGCAAATAAATAATCCGGAACAAATTACTGTTTATGCCAGAAACTTTGAAGAACAAGGCGTATTTGAACCATTAACTACCTCTTACAACTTTGTTACCGGAAAGTTGAGTGCCAATTTTACTATAACTGATTCTGACAAATTTGAGTTCGTTTTTGGTTATCCCGATTTGACAGTTTTCGCCCTTAAACCCTGGCTTGAAACTCCAATTAATGGATCCCGGATGAATGAAAACGAAACAATAAAACTGGAATGGGCTCCTAATGGATTTTTCAAATATTTCACCCTTCAAGTCGCTACTGATGAATCTTTTTCGAACCTTGTTGTCGATGAAAGTAATTATTCACCTACGTTTTATAATTTTTCATGTGAACCACAGAATGATTACTATTGGCGTGTAAAAACATTTTCAGAGGCTTCCGACCAAATTCTAGAAAGTGAATGGTCAGAGGTGGGACATTTTCAATCAACAGGAGAGTTTATTGAAATGTTGGCTCCATTAGGTGGTGAAAAATGGCAATATGGTTTAGATTATTTCATTCGTTGGAATGATAATATTTCTGATGAAGTTATCATCGAACTCTATAATGAGCACACATACCTAGCCACTCTTGATACTGTTGAAAGTGATGGGGCATACTTATGGTCAATCCCTACCAATACTGAAATTGGATGTAAGTATACAATTCAAGTGAAAGATCTAGCAACTCAGACACTGCTTGGGGAAAGTCCAGCATTTTTCTCAATAACTGACACCACTGGAAATGACGGCTGTTCAGATTACATTGCAGAAACATCCAATCTGAATAAGTTAACTGTTTATCCTGTTCCTGCTCATGACCAATTAACGATTAATTTCACTTTGAAATCTTCAGCAAATACGGTATTTGAAGTACTTTCTATTCAGGGGTCTAAATTACTTAAGCCTATATCAAAAGAAAGTTCGGTTGGTTCAAACCAAACAACACTATCCATCGGAAGCCTATCTACAGGAGTCTACCTAATGAAAATTGATATCGAAAATGAAACGGTATATCAAAAGTTTATAGTGAATTAACACCTCCTGTTTTTAATTTTAAACCGGGAGTTTTCCCGGTTTTTTTTTGCAAAAAAGAAAACACAATAAAAAAACCCCGTAACCGGCACGTTACGAGGCTTTTTAGGCGGGCTTTTTTTTCGGATTTAACCGAACTTTAAAGGAAAAAGGATCGCTCATTAATAACAGAGTAAAGGCGGTATTTCTCGTTGCCCAAGGGTTCAAAAAAATACACTTTACTATCTTTCGTAAAGATGGTAGCGTTAACATCTTTCACGTTTTTTTCAATCAAACCATTGGTCTCAATTTGCTGAATAGAATAGTATTGATTTACTTTCATAGCAGGTCAATTATTTCATTTTTATTACAAAACCATCCTTTTTACAGATGGGACAATTCGAATCTTTAACGATACTTATGTATCCACACCGGTCGCACTTATAGTACTTTTGGTACTGTATTTGACGTTTTTCCTGACTTTTTTTCGTGCTAAATGATAACATTATTTCGGTGTTTGATATAGGTCTTGGCAATTGGCGTGCCAAACAAACACCAATCAAAATATTAGTTTATAATATACTCTATATGAACAATATAAATATTTCATTTTTTAGAGATCCCATTTTAATACAATTATACTCGTATATTTAACAATCTCGTTTTATTACAAAAACGTATATCATTACGGAATCGGAGAGCAAATTATCGCATCAACAGTATATTACTTCTCCGGTGTTTAATCAATGTTACTATTTTTGTAAAAAAATATGTATGTACACATTTAAGTCTTATACCGAAAATACTCAAACCTTAAAACAAAGGCTGGAGCATATCCTGACTAATATTTCAACTCTGGATCGTCAGAAGGTCTTCCGACAGATTCTTTCTTTTATTGACTTAACCACCTTATCAGGGGATGATACAGATGAAAAAGTGATTAAACTATGCGAGCAAGCCATCGCCACAAAATCAAAAACGAAAAACACAAGTTCTGTTGCAGCAATATGCGTTTATCCTGTTTTCGCTGAATTGGTTAGTCAACAACTGAAGGGAACCGGAATTAAAACTGCTTGTGTTGCCGGTGCATTTCCCAGCGGACAATCTCCTTTGGGATTGAGGGTAGAAGAAGTGGCTTACGCTGTTCAGTTTGGTGCTAACGAAATTGACATGGTTATTTCACGCGGTAAACTCATCGAAGGAAACGAAGACTACGTCTCTCAGGAAGTGGAAGCGATAAAAACGGCTTGCGGTGATGCCCACCTGAAGGTTATTCTTGAAACCGGCGAGTTAAAATCTGTTGAATTAATTAGAAAAGCAAGTGAATTGGCTATTCTTGGAGGTGCTGACTTTATTAAAACCTCCACTGGAAAAATACAACCGGCAGCCACTCCAGAGGCTTTTCTTGTCATGCTTGACACCATTAAAGAGTATTTTGATGCTACAGGTATTAAGATTGGGATTAAGCCTGCAGGTGGAATTTCCACACCTGAAGAATCATTGGTATATTACGCTTTAGTTCATTATGTGTTGGGAGAAGACTGGCTTAACAACAGTCTCTTCCGCATTGGAGCCAGCAGACTAACAACCCAGATATTTAACGAAATCAACTAAGGTAAACGAACTACTACCATGAAAAAACTAACACTACTATTTTCATTGCTATTCTCACTCACTGTTTTTGCTCAAACGACCCTTACTGAGGCTGTGGATTTTCATGTTAAAACCATCGATGGAGAAACCATTTACCTCTTCCCATTATTGGATTCAAATCAGCAAATTGTTGTCATCGATTTTTTCTCTACTTCTTGTGGTCCTTGTCAGGATTACGCTCCTGACTTCCAAGCTTGCTACGAGAAGTTTGGTTCAAACCAAGGAAACGTTTACTTTATGGGATTAAATTGGGGTAACGACAATGCCGGGGTGCGTGAATTTGACTCTATATTTGGACTAACTTTTCCGTCTGTCAGCGGTAGTCAAGGCGGCGGCAATCTGGTTTATGGCGACTATAACATTTTATCGTACCCAACAATTATCGTTATAACTCCTGACCATCAAATTGTTGAACAATACATCTGGGTTCCTGATGAAGATAATATTACACAAGCAGTGTTGAACGCCGGGGGGCTAATTGTAGGCGTTAACCAGATTCAAAATCATGATCCTAACGCAATAAAACTGTTCCCACAACCTTGCAATGAAACATTGTCCATTTCACTGGCACTGGAAAATTCGAATAACTTAACTTTTAAACTCGTTGAACTTACCGGAAAAATAGTCTATACTGAGCAATTCGGAAATTCATCCTCTGGAAAGAAAATATTTAACATTGATGTATCAGGATTGAATAGTGGTGTATATTTCCTGAAAATTACAGATAATACGGGTTGGATGACCACACAGAAGGTAATTGTATCGAATTAGTGACCCACATATAAATCATATTGATGGTAAAACTAGGTAAAATTAAAAGTCTTAAATCTTATCTTTCGGTTTTGATGTTTTTGGCGATTTTGGTATTTGGATCATGTGCACCTACTGAAATTGATGATTTAAACCCTATAGATAAATTTATTGGAACATGGAATGTCTCTGATCAGGCAGTCAGGCTAAATTATCAAGTAACAATTTCAGCTAACTCGCTAAATTCATCTGAGGTACTACTCAGTAATTTTGCTGATCTTAGCCAAACGGCGGTTGGTCTTGTAGTGGGAAACTCAATTGTAATCGACAATCAACCGATGGGAGACAATTATACAGTTGATGGATATGGCAGATTCGATAGCGACACCAAACTCACTTTTAGTTACCAGTTAAACGATGGCATCGACATAGAATCGAGATCGGCTATTTTTATCAAATAATTAGTTTTTCTGATTTATTACCAAAGTATCAGAGGCAAAAGAAATGGAATCAGACAAAATTTTGGCCAGACTATCGGCTCTATAAATAGAGTCTGTTCTGATCTGCATTTTTTCGGCTTCAATCTCAATTTTTACGCCATCTTCCAAGGTACTTAAATTGGCAAGTACTTCATCATAAATAGCTACCAGAAGGTCTTCCTGATCCTGATAATAATTAAGGTTATCGATAAGTTGCTCAGGAGTTATGCCATAATACTGGCAGATTTCCTGCGTATACTTCTTTCCGGACAACCGATAGTCTTTAACTTTTTCTCTTTCGAGTACAACCTTTCCTTCGGCAATTTGAATTTGGGTAAGTACTTCTATCATTTGTTCCTTTGAAATTAAATGCTCAGGAACGGACGTACTTTCTTTGTTATAATGATAACAAGACGTAAGTATCATGACAGCCAATAACATGGAAGAAACAAAAAACCGAGGCATACTAATTTCCAACTTCAGATAAAAACTTGATACGAATCAAGCGAACTTCTTCTTCATTGTACTCTGATTCTCCGAGTTCTACGAGCGCAGCTTCTATGGAGTCCGTTTCAGCTTCAGAAAAATAATCGTAAATATCTTCCTGGTGGTATTCGTCCACCTTGTCGTTTACATAATAGCTTATATCAAGCTTAGTTCCCGACATTACAATCCTTTCTATTTCAGTTAAGAGCTCGTCAAGGGACAAATTTTTCGCATGAGCAATATCATCGAGCGGCAATTTTCTGTCAATACTCTGTATGATATAAACTTTTAATCCGGATTTATTAATCACTGATTTAATCACCATGTCATTGGGACGGGTGATCTCATTTTCATCAACGTATTTCTGAATTAATTCAATAAACGGTTTTCCGTATTTAAATGCTTTTCCCGCACCTACCCCAACAATCTGTTTCATTTCTTCCTCGTTGATAGGATATTGGATGGCCATGTCTTCAAGGGAGGGATCTTGGAAAATAACAAATGGAGGCAAGTTTTCCTTTTTGGAGATATCTTTTCTTAAATCCTTTAGTAAAGAGAAAAGTATGGGGTCAGAACCTCCTCCTTTTTGGTTGCTGGTATTTACCACTAAATCATCATCATCACTTGATTCGTAATCATGATCTTTGGCTATTAAAATACTGTATGGATATTCTATAAACTTTTTACCTTCTTTGGTTACTTTGAGTATGCCATAATTTTCGATTTCTTTTTCAGCCAGCTTATGTATGAGTGCCTGACGTATAATCATGACCCAATACTTGGCCTCTCGCTCTTCACCAGCACCAAAATACTCATGTTGATCGAGCTTAATACTCTTTATATCACCACTTTTTTTACCAGCGATTACTTCGGCAACAATTTTGGCCTTAAATTGTTCCTTTAACGCAATGATGGCCCTAAGAGCAAGTTTAATTTCTTCCTGCCCTTCATATTTTTCTTTGGGATTCAAACAATTATCACAAGCACCGCAATTATCTTTAGGATAAGCCTCTCCAAAATAATGCAACAACAACCGATGACGACAAACCGATGATTCGGCATAAGCTACCGTTTCGAAAAGTAATTCTTTAGCAATTTCCTGTTCTGCAACAGGTTTGTCTTTCATGAACTTTTCGAGTTTTTGAATATCGTCGTAATTATAAAACGTTACACAATTACCCTCACCACCATCACGACCTCCGCGACCTGTTTCCTGATAATAACCTTCTATACTTTTTGGGATATCGTGATGAATAACAAACCTAATATCTGGCTTATCGATACCCATACCAAAAGCAATGGTTGCTACAATTACATCCACATTTTCCATCAGGAACATATCCTGATTATTTCGTCGTGTAGATGCATCAAGTCCTGCATGATAAGGCAACGCCCTAATTCCGTTAACCACCAACGATTCTGCAATCTCCTCAACTTTTTTTCGACTTAAGCAATATACGATACCCGATTTATTGGGTTGAGTTTTTATGTATTTAATGATGTCTTTAATAACATCTTTTGTTTTTGGCCTGACCTCATAATATAAATTGTCACGATCGAACGAAGATTTAAAGACTTCTGCATTTGGTATTTCAAGGTTTTTCAAAATATCTTCCTGAACCTTGAGCGTAGCCGTTGCCGTTAAAGCGATAATGGGTATATGGGCATTGATAGCATTAATAATCGAACGTAACTTGCGGTATTCCGGTCTAAAATCATGTCCCCATTCTGAAATACAGTGCGCTTCATCAATTGCAAAGAATGAAATCTCAATTGATTTAAGGAAATCGATGTTTTCTTCCTTCGTCAGAGATTCGGGTGCCATATACAAAAGCTTGGTTTTTCCTGAGACCAAATCCTCTCTCACCTCTGTAATTTCTGCTTTTGATAGGGAAGAATTCATTACATGAGCAATCCCCGACTGGGTAGCAAAGTTTCTGATCATGTCTACCTGATTTTTCATCAGGGCGATTAGTGGAGAAACAACAATAGCAGTTCCAGGTTTTATTAGTGCAGGTAACTGATAGCAAAGCGACTTACCTCCTCCTGTAGGCATCACCACGAATGTGTTTTTACCTTCTAACAGGGTTTCAATAATCAATTCCTGATTTCCCTTAAATTTCGTAAACCCAAAAAATGACTTAAGCACTTCTTTGGTTTTGTATTTATCCTTTCCTGCGTCCATTATATAGGTAGATAAAACATATCTTTGTATTAAAATTATATATTCCGATCCTGAAAATTCAGTTATATTACACCTGAACTTTGTGTTAGGGTATATGAACAAATATAATACTAAAAAATTGCATAAACATCAATTTTAACAAAAAAATGTTGGAAGTAGCCGAAAAAATACGTCAAGCAGCCTTATTAACTATTGAAAATGAGTGGAAATCAGTTAAAAAGTTGACCCATTCAGTCAACGACCAATTTATTGGTGCGGTTGATCTTATATGGAAATCCAAGGGAAGAGTTATTGTTACCGGAATAGGTAAGAGTGCCAATATTGCTCAAAAAATTGTGGCTACTTTTAATTCAACTGGCACACCTGCAATCTTTATGCATGCAGCAGATGCTATCCATGGCGATTTAGGCATCGTTCGGCGTGACGATGTGGTCATGGCGATATCTAAAAGTGGAGAAACTCCCGAAGTCAAAGTACTGATACCCTTACTGAAAGCCAGACAAAATGCCATCATAGCTCTGGTAGGTAATGTAGATTCATATTTAGCCAGACAGGCCGATTTTATTTTAGATGCAACCGTTGAAAAAGAAGCATGCCCAAACAATTTAGCTCCTACAAGTAGCACCACAGCTCAATTAGTAATGGGAGATGCCTTGGCAGTAAGCCTGCTGGAGTTACGCGATTTTTCAGCTGAAGATTTTGCCCGGTTTCATCCGGGTGGAGCATTAGGAAAGCGAATGTATCTTAGGGTTAGTGACCTTTCTATTCAAAATGAAAAACCTGAAGTGAGCATAGATGCACTCATGCCGGAAGTAATTATTGAAATTTCATCAAAAAGATTAGGCGCAACAGCCGTTTTGCAAAAAGAGAAGCTTGTGGGAGTAATTACTGATGGTGATTTACGTCGTATGATTGAAAAATACAGCGATTTTAGTCGACTTACCGCCGGCGATGTAATGTCGAAAAATCCACTTGCCATTGACGAAGACCAGCTGGTAGTTTCAGCTCTTGAGCTTATGCGTAAAAATAATATTACTCAATTGCCCGTTGTTAACCAACAGAGATATGTTGGAGTTATACATTTACACGACATTCTCCGCGAAGGAATTATCTAATCTGATTTGGTTTTTGAAATAATTGATTATGAAGCTTTGGACAAAAGATCTTGTTAAAAAATACAAACAACGTACTGTTGTAAAATCGGTTAGCGTTGAAGTAAATCAAGGTGAAATAATTGGATTACTCGGACCAAACGGTGCCGGTAAAACCACCAACTTTTACATGATTGTCGGGTTAATAAAACCACTTTCTGGCAGCGTTTATCTTGACGATCAAGAAATTACCAACGAACCCATGTACAAAAGAGCACAACGAGGTATAGGATATCTGGCACAGGAAGCTTCGGTTTTTCGACACCTGAGTGTTGAAGATAATATAAGAGCTGTTATGGAGTTTACCAAGCTTTCGAAAGCAGAACAAAATGAAAAATTAGAGAGCCTGTTGGATGAGTTTGGTTTACAGCATATACGCAAAAGCAAGGGGATTCAACTTTCAGGGGGAGAACGGCGACGAACGGAGATCGCACGAGCACTCGCTGTTGACCCAAAATTTATTTTATTGGATGAGCCCTTTGCAGGAGTGGATCCCATTGCTGTAGAAGATATTCAATCCATCGTTTCGAAACTGAAAAACAAAAATATCGGAATATTAATTACTGATCACAATGTGCATGAAACACTCACCATCGTCGATCGTGCTTACCTACTTTTTGAAGGCTCAATATTAAAATCAGGATCTGCTGAAGAATTGGCCAACGACAAACATGTTCGAAAGGTATATCTGGGTAAAAATTTTGAGCTCAGAAGGAAAGAATTTGAATAGAGTTGTCAAATGTCTTTGAAATTCATTTTATCAAAAGTAAGATCCTATTAACGAATCATTTTTTACCAATTAACAGTTTTTGGTCGAGTTGAAGACTTAAAATGAACGATATATGATATATAACAGACTGGAACTTTGCGCACCTTTTTCAGGATATTACAAACAAAATGATGTAAAATATTAAAAGTAAAAAAGATACAAAGTGTACTGACAAAGAAAATATATGAAGAAAAAAAAGCTTGTTTTTTGTAGAATTTCTTCTTTTTTGATGTATCTTTGTTGTGTTCTTAAATGAACAATTAACTTTAGCAGGTTAATTTTTGGGTTATCCCTCTTCTACGAGGGTTTTTAGGTTAATATGAGAAAAGCCCCAACCGCCTGGTTGAGGGCTTTTCTTTTTGTCCTAAACTTTCAATCCATTAGATACCCTGAAAAAAAGCTAAACCTCAATCAACCTTTCCAATCTTGCCGCCTCAACAATCTCGCTTTCCGTATTGCATTTAAATTTGATAAATAGATTTTTACAGTGGAAATCCACTGCGTTTTCACTAATACCCAATACCTCACTTACTATTATTCGCGGACACCTTTTGGCCAATAGTTTTAATACACGTTTTTCGCTAGGAGTAACGCGAGATTTACCAATCGAAGAATCATTCGTAGGGTATTGAAATTTAGGCACATCTTTTCCAATCACCCTTCGTCCGGCCATAACAGCATGAATTGTATCAATCAATTCGTTCTTCCCACAATTCTTCATCAAGATTGCATCCACATTGTTTATCCAAGAATTATATAGAACAACGGCGTTTAATTCCCCGGTTAGCACAATTATTTTCTTTTGCGGAAAATCACGCTTGAGTATTGCAGCGAACTCTACCCCACTCATGCCAGGCAACCTTAAGTCAAGAAGTATAATATTGGCGGTTGATTTCCACAGCAATGCATGAGCCTCCTTGGCCATATTTGCAGATCCTACTACTTTTATTTTGCAGCTACCATCCTCAAATAGCGAAGAGATTCCGGCAATCATCATTGGATGATCATCGATTACAAATAAATCAATCATGATATAAGGTATTAGTTCCTATTGTATTATTACAAACTTAAAAGAACCAAAAATAAATCCTAATATAATGCTTGTCAAGGGAGGAAAACGGTAGGTACTCAACTAGTGTTTTCCTTAGGAAAATACTTTTCAGACCTTTACACCTTTATTTACAAAGTGAGGTCAGATCATTTTGATTAGAATATTTCAATTATTCTTACTTCTTATCCGAGCGCCCATTAATATTAACCTATTTACAGCGCGAAGAAATTGCGCAAAGGCAAGATTAATGGCAAAAAAGATCGACAAAATGGCGATCTTTTTCCTTCAGTAGCGGGGACCGGATTCGAACCGATGTCCGACTCAGTCGGATATGAGCCCAAGTCGCTTTATTTCCGACCAAATAAAGACACGTCCTTGACCTCCCTTCAGTTTTTTTATCAGCAAATTCCTCTGTAAAAGCAATAATCCAGGGACGAAATTTTCGAGTATATCCTTTCCTCGAAAGTAAATTGTGTGACAATAAACGATTCTTAAGATCTGAAGTAAAACCTATATAAATCTTATTAAAATTTGGACTGTAGAGTACGTAGACTGTATACATTTCTTCTAAAACAAAAAAGATCGCCAAAATGGCGATCTTTTCCCTTCAGTAGCGGGGACCGGATTCGAACCGATGACCTTTGGGTTATGAGCCCAACGAGCTACCACTGCTCCACCCCGCAATATAGTTGTTGTTTGCGGGTGCAAAGATATATTTTGTTTCTTTGCTGTGCAAACTTTTCTTTAAATATATTTATGGAGCACAAAGCCGGATTCGTCAACATCATTGGTTTCCCGAACGTTGGCAAGTCAACATTAATGAATGCATTGGTCGGGGAGAAGATTTCTATCATCACTTCCAAGGCACAAACCACCCGTCATCGCATTTTAGGGATCGTAAATGGCGAAGATTTTCAAATAGTGTATAGTGATACGCCAGGTATTGTTCGTGATCCGGCCTACAAAATGCATGAATATATGAACCAATATATTCAAACTGCATTAAAAGATGCGGATGTAATTCTGCTGATGACAGAACCCAATCACCCCTTCGAGCAGGCAGAAGTGATTGAGAAATTACAAAAAATGACCATCCCGGTCATCGTTATCATCAACAAAATCGATCTTTCGGATCAGCCAACCATTGTAACTCAAATGGAACATTGGACAAAAATAATTCCTCGGGCTGAGGTTATCCCTGTGTCGGCAGTAAACAATTTCAACCTGGAAAAGGTGTTGGATGTGATTCAGGAGAAACTTCCCGTCCACGAAGCCTATTATGCCAAAGATGAACTCACCGATCGTTCGGTTAGGTTTTTTGTTTCTGAAATTATTCGGGAAAAAATTCTGTTGAATTATCAAAAGGAGATACCCTATTCAACTGAAATTATCGTGGACAACTATACAGAAGATGAACGATTGGTTCGCATTGCTGCAACAATTTTTGTTAACCGCGACACCCAAAAAGCCATTATCATTGGCCATCAAGGACAAGCCATAAAGAAAACAGGAACCATGGCACGACTGGATATTGAAGAGTTTGTGGGTAAAAAAGTATTTATCGAACTGTCAGTCAAAGTAAATAAAGATTGGCGTGATGATGATAATGCACTATCGCGCTTCGGGTACGATCACTAATTTAGTACTTTTGCAGATTAATTACACTTTGTAAACAACCATACCATCATGAGTAATATTCTGGCGATTGTAGGCAGACCTAATGTAGGGAAATCGACCCTCTTTAATCGGTTAATTCAAAAACGGGAGGCCATTGTTGAATCAGAAAGTGGAGTTACCCGCGATCGCATCTATGGAAAAAGCGACTGGAATGGTTTTGATTTTTCAGTAATTGATACCGGCGGTTATGTTCATGGATCTGATGATACCTTTGAGGAGGAAATCAGAAAACAAGTTATTTTCGCCATTGAAGAAGCAGAGGTCATCGCATTTGTTGTTGATGGTCGTGAGGGACTAAATCCCTTAGACGAAGATGTGGCCAATATGCTACGTAAATCGAAAAAAGACATCCTATTGGTGGCCAACAAAACGGATGAACCCGGACAATACAACAGTACCAGCGAATTTTACGCTTTGGGATTGGGCGAAATTTACGGTATCTCGGCTTTGAACGGAACAGGAACCGGCGATTTTCTGGACACAGTAGTGAAAATGTTTAAAAACAATCCGGTAGTAGAGGAAGAAACAGAATTGCCTCGGATTGCTTTTGTTGGACGACCCAATGTTGGAAAATCCTCTATTGTAAATACCTTGCTTGGCGATAACCGGAACATTGTTACCCCCATCGCTGGAACAACACGCGACTCTATATACACCCGTTACAATGCTTTTGGTCACGACTTTATGTTGGTAGACACTGCCGGACTACGAAAAAAAGGCAAGGTATTCGAGAACATCGAGTTCTATTCCACCTTACGATCGATTAAAGCCATCGAAAATTCAGATGTGTGCGTGGTTATGATTGATGCTGAAAATGGCATTGAGAAACAAGACATCAACATCTTTCATCTTGCAGAGAAAAACAGAAAAGGAATTGTGTTGGTGGTCAATAAATGGGATTTGATTGAAAAAGAAACCAATACACACAAAACATTTGAGCAGGAAATAAGAAGTAAAATAGCTCCTTTTAATGATGTACCTATTGTATTTACATCCGTAACGCAAAAGCAACGTATTTTCAAAGTGTTGGAGTTGGCCAAAGATGTTTTTGAGCGCAGAGATCAAAAAATTCCCACTTCTAAACTTAATGAGTTACTGCTCCCAATCATTGAAAACACTCCTCCCCCAATGGGAAGCCGTGGCAGATATATCAAGATAAAGTACATTATGCAATTAAAAACAGCTACCCCTCAGTTTGTGTTTTTCTGCAATCTACCCGACGATGTAAAAGATAGTTATAAACGATTTCTGGAAAATCAATTGCGTACCCATTATAATTTCACCGGAGTTCCTATTCAATTGTATTTCAGACAAAAGTAAACGGTAATGGAATCAGTACGACTAGACAAATGGCTCTGGGCTGTGCGGCTTTTTAAAACACGTTCACTGGCAAGCGATGCCTGTCGGGGAGGAAAAATAAAAATCAATGGCGAAAATGCCAAACCTTCCCGGGAAATAAAAACCGGGGAAATCATTGAAATTCAGCTAACTGGAATTAAGAAAACTGTTGAAGTGCTTAAACCTGCCAAAAACAGGGTAAGCGCCAAATTGGTTATGGATTTGGTAAAAGATCTGACTCCGCCTGAGGAATACGAACGTTTGGAACTCATGCATCAAATGAAAACTGAGCAACGCGATAGAGGTGCAGGACGACCTACAAAGAAAGACCGAAGAGAAATCAACCGAATTAAACCAGGGAAAGAATAACCAACTCATATTAAATAACTTAACAACAAATTCATTAGAAATGAAATCAAAAATATTTCTACTCACATTAGTCGTTTTTGGCATCACATCTTTCAGTAGTTGCCAAAGTCAAAAAACCGTTTCAACTCACATCAGTTTTGCATTTTATAATCTGGAAAACTTATTTGACACCATCAACGACCCAAACATCAATGATGAAAGCTATTTGCCTGATGCAGAAAATCCCTGGAATTCGGAGCGCTATCAACACAAACTCGATCAAATGAGCATGGTTATGAGTGATATCGATCCTATGGGATTTCCCAGCCTTTTTGGACTTTGCGAGGTGGAAAACAAAACCGTTGTAGAACAATTGATTAACCACAACAACTTAAAAAAGGCTCAATACCAAATCATCCATAAAGACAGTCCCGACGAACGTGGTATTGACGTTGCCTTGCTATATAAACCAAAAGACTTCAAACCTGTTTTCAAACAGTTTATACACGTTACTATTCCCGAGAACCCTGGTAATAAAACACGCGATATCTTGTACGCTAAAGGAATCACTCCCAACAACGATACCTTGCATGTGTTTATTAATCATTGGGTAAGCCGGTATGGTGGACAGGAAGCAACGGAACCTTCACGCATCTTTATCGCAGGTCTGATTAAACATGTGACCGACTCCATTATGCAGGTTAATCCCAATGCAAATATTCTTATATCAGGCGACCTGAATGACAATCCAACCGATGTATCAGTTTCGCAGTACATGCAAGCCAAAGAAGTTATAACTGACCCCGAAAGCGCATCACTTTACAACTTATCGTTGACACTGTATAAAGAAGGTGTAGGGTCGCTGTACTACAAATCGTGGGACATGTTCGACCAGATTATTGTTTCTTCAGCTATGCTTACAGGGTCAGGAGGTATAAAAGTCTCATCTGAAAAACAGACTGTGATTAAACACGACTATCTACTTTATCAACCTAAAAAAGGAGAAGCACGTCCGAGCAGAACTGCTTCAGGCAAGAAATACTTTGGTGGATTTAGTGATCATTTGCCAGTATTCATTAACCTTCAGTTAAATTAACTGAAACTAGCCTCCTACTTTTTACTGAAATCAATTTGTTTTATAAAAGAGCCATCTTCGCGCCAAAAACGCCAGATGCTATCCTTCTCATTGTTGATAAAATGGCCTTCGTAATACCTGTTTCCATTGGCATGATAGGTATTGCTGATTCCGTTGCGGACACCTTCGGTAAATTCACCTTCACTCCATAGGATGCCGGTGTTGTAATAAGACTTCCATAAGCCATCCATTTTTTCATTCTTCAACGGGCCTTCTTTAAGCAACGAACCATCCTCGTAATATTCGCGCTGATAAACAGCAACTTTATTACCATCCAGAATTTCATACAATTGATCAACCTTAACAGCTCCTTCAGGAAATGTTTTAACAACATCTACCCCCTGCTTCTGTTCATCAACTGACTGACAGGATACAAAAAAAAGAAAAATAAAAAACAACTGAACTAACCTCATCATAACTTTTATTTAGCTGAATTATACATTAAAAGTTAATCGCTCACCCCTATCTTGCTCATTTACAGAGCCATTATGATATACAAGCTGTCCGTTAACATAAGTCGAAATTACACGCGCATGTAGCTGCTCCCCTTCCAAAGGCGACCATCCACATTTATACAATAGATTGCTTTTTTCAACTTTCCAGTCAGCCTCCATGTTTACTAAAACCAAGTCGGCAGCATAACCTTTACGGATATAGCCACGATTTTTTACCCTAAATAATTCTGCGGGATGATGACACATCATCTGCACAACCTTTTCAAGCGTAAATTCATGTTGCCTCACCAACTCCAACATGGCTACCAACGAATGCTGTACCATAGGCCCTCCCGATGGCGCTTTGAAATATGTGCGGTTTTTTTCATCCAAGGTATGAGGTGCGTGATCGGTGGCTATCACATCAATTCTATTATCCAAAACAGCCTGCCGCAAAGCTTTTCGATCATCAGGACTTTTAATGGCCGGATTCCATTTTATGAAATTGCCCTTTTTATCGTAGTCATCGCTTGAAAACCAGAGGTGATGAACGCAAACTTCTGCTGTAATTTTCTTGTCCTTCAAGGGAATATTATTGTCAAACAACTCCATTTCCCTTGCAGTTGTTAAGTGCAATACATGTAATCTGGTTCCATTCTCTTTTGCTAACTTTACGGCTTTTGCAGATGACAAATAACACGCCTCAGCCGAACGTATCTCAGGATGAATCCGTGTAGGAGCCTCTTCGCCATATTTTTGGCTATAACTTGCCTGATTTCTTTGAATTGTTGCTTCATCTTCGCAATGAACAGCAACCAGTGTGGGCGCAGATTTAAATATCCCTTTAAGAGTTTCTTCATTATCCACCAACATGTTTCCGGTAGACGAACCCATAAACACCTTAATACCACACACTTTTGCAGGATCAGTCTTTACTACTTCTGCCAAATTATCATTGGAAGCCCCCATATAAAAACTAAAGTTGGCCAAAGAAACCTCAGCGGCATGTTGGTATTTTTCTTCCAAGAGCTCCTGAGTAAGGCAATTTGGAATCGTATTGGGCATATCCATAAAACTGGTGATACCACCAGCTACTGCGGCTCTACTTTCAGAGGCAATATCACCTTTGTAGGTAAGGCCGGGATCACGAAAGTGTACCTGATCATCAATCACTCCGGGAAGTAAAAAAAGTCCATCGGCATTCACCAACTCAAATCCTTCAAGAATTGTTTCATTTTTAGGACCACCTTCGTTTACAGAAGTAATGAATCCGTCCTCAATGGTAATCCAACCCTTAAAGGAATTTCCCTCATTTACAATGGTGGCTCCTACGATGGCTTTCTTTGACAATGACATGATTTCTAGAGTGTTTTGACAGGTTTAATTTTACCAAACATGCTCCGCAAGCGCAAATCGATGACGCCAAAAATGGCTTCTCTGAAAATGCTTTTATTCATTTTGGAAGTGCCCTCGGTACGATCAGTAAAAATAATAGGGACTTCAACCACCTTAAAACCCAATTTAACAGCGGTATATTTCATTTCAATTTGAAAAGCATAGCCCACAAATTTAATGCGATCCAGATCAATATTTTCGAGCAAACGCCGCGACCAACACATGAAACCAGCTGTGGTATCCATGATGTCCAATCCGGTAATCGCACGCACATAGGTAGATGCATAATACGACATCAAGACTCGACCCATGGGCCAATTGACTACATTAACTCCAGTGATGTACCTAGAACCCACAGCAGCATCATTTTGAGGAAGCGATACAGCCTGATATAATCGGGTTAAATCTTCAGGATTATGCGAAAAATCAGCATCCATTTCAAACAGATAATCATATTCACGCTCCAAACCCCACTTAAAACCTGCAATATAAGCAGTTCCCAAACCCAATTTGCCTTTGCGCTCAAGAATATGAAGCCGTCCCTCAAACTCTGCCATGAGTTTTTTTACAATGTCGGCGGTTCCGTCAGGACTATTGTCCTCGATGACCAGCACATCAAACGTCTGTTTGAGACTAAACACCTTGCGAATAATTCGTTCGATGTTTTCTTTCTCGTTATATGTTGGTATGATTACCAGACTATCACTCTTCATGCAAAGAAAATTTTCTGCGAAAATACGCTAAAGTTCAAAGATACAATTCCTAAAAAATTGAAAATGCTCGAATAGATTGTTTTTATGGTTTAAAATTGCCAGATGGCCATGTGGGCAATACACATTTCTTATTGCGAACAGAGACCAATGAATCAAAATTGATTACACTTTGCTCCATGATCTTACTATCGTCTTGATGGCATGTTAAACAAGCTCCCACTGTGAGGATACGCTTTTGCTGATCAACGGTGAAAGGAAAAACATCTGTACGTGTAGAGACCACCTCGCCTTTTCGGTCATCCAAAAAACCAACCCAGGCATCCTCAGGTAATCCGTCGTGTTTATTATCCTGATAATGTGAAATCAATCTCCATTTTCCTTGACCATTAGTGATGATAAAATCGAGTTTTCCTTTTCCATAACCCAAAGCAACCGGGTTGTTATGACATGAGGTACACGAACGACCTTTACTTGCTGTTGTATGGGGAGCTGCCGGAGCAAATAGCCGTTTAAATATCAGTGAATCATGTTTATCTTTGGTAAAACTGGCCAAATCGATAGTTAACACCATTCCGGGAACCACTGGAATAACTTCCTGACCAGTCTCCGTTTTTCTTATGCCCATGGCAGGCAAATGGGCATTGTATTCGCCTACATATTCCACCCAACTGCCTTGTTTTTCCTTGTTAAGAACCATATTGTATCCAAGTTCTTGCTCATCATAAGCATTATGACATCCAATACAACTTGGAGCCCAGGCACTGTGACATGCACTACAACTTACCTCATCATGCTCAACGCCTCTCTGGCAAGCGCGATGCGGTGGGTTCAGGACAAATGTTTTGGTGCTGTTTTTGGAATGCATGAAAAGGGAATCGTTCTTAACCTGAGTATTAATCAAAGCACGATTTCTTTTTAAGGTGGTGAGAAAAACCCGTTCACCAATATTATCATACCTGAGGGAGGCAATAAGTGCTGACTCCTGATCCAAATCAGCAAATTTAATCACTTGATTGGCTTGATCGCGATGGCAGTCACTACAGGCGATTTCAGTTTGTTGCTCTTCGTGTGCATACAGATTTCCGTCCCCCATAAGCTCATAGGAGTTATGACAATCGATGCAATCCATGCCTGCCTTATGGTGAACATCCTGCTGAACAAAACGAAAAACCCGTGTTTCTTCAACTAATCGATACAACGTATCTTGCAAAGAAATATCTGTAGCTTCCAACAAGGTTTCGTGCCAACCTTCATAATTGGTCGAAATTCTTCCGGAGCGGCTATGACATCCAAAACAATGGTCGTTGCTCACTTTGAGATCAATAGAAGGATGAATGGTTAGATAATTGGTATCCTTTGACAACTGAGGATCGTAAAACGCAACTCCCCGATCAAAATCCTGATAATTCAAATGACAAGCCAAGCAACCTCCTCCCCTGCTACTCTCAGAAACTGGCCCTGTGACTATTTTGGGATTACCCAAATGACATTTCACACACATATTCCTGAGGTGCTCATCTGCAGGCGAATCCTGTAATTCATGAACAGAAGTCAATTGGTCAGGCGTTTCACTTTCGTTGAAAACAAACCTGTTAACAGAAATGACCCCGCTCATGGTGGCCATCAATCCAGAATGAATTCTTGAGGCAATATCCGAATGACATTGTGTGGTACCACACGAGATCTGAGCATCCGACAAATTACCAGGAATGAGCCGCACCCCTTGATGAGCACTTCTTTTATCCGGAGAAAAAGGATTTCCTCCATGGCATGAATAACAGCCGATAGCCTCCGGATTATGTGATGATGAAAAACCAGTCATTTCGGAATGACATTGCATACAACTCTCATTGCGCCCCATGACTTCATGCGGAGGTGATTGACTTGTATCAGAAAAAAAGCCCAAGACTTTTGTGTTGGCACGATCAACCGGATTGTACACCTCTCCCAAATCAGTGGAACGCCAAGGCCAAATCCATTGCCAATCAGTCCCTCTGAAAAAGTATCCAACAACCGTTGACAATAAATAGATGACAGTAATGATGAGCAACAACCGTTTCGGCCACCATCCCGCTTTGGCGGTATACGGAACGATCAGTAGTAACACAAGAATGGCTAAAACCAATAAAAGTGCATATCCGGGATGGGTAAGCAAATGCAACAATTCCTGAAAACCTACAAAATACCAGGGACCTTTCATCACCGGATTTAATCCATCGTGTAAAGGGGCCATGACCAGAAAACTTAGCCCCATGATTAATCCTGTAAAAATGAGGAATGTGCTAAGCTTTGGCCAAACCGTTCGTACATGTTCCATCACAATGACCACGATAAATAGGGTAAAAGTGGCCAAATGATGCACATAAATTAACTGCAAACTTTCTCCATCTCCAACAAAAGTATATTGCAACATTGAACCTATGAAAGGAACCATGCCAACCAATTCAGAGAAAATACGTTGCGCTTGTTGAGCATCTGCGTCCCCCTTGAGGATAAAGCCGGTAATCATCACTAAAAAAATAATGATGACCCCAACGGTTAATCGAAACCACAATGAAAAACCCAGCTTGATTTTCTTGCGACGTGTAAAGTGATCATACAAATGTATCAAAGTAAAAACCAAAAAAAACTGGGCAGTCCAATAATGTAAATTGCGAAAAAAAGAGGCCGCCGGATTGGTTAACATCAACAAGCTGATGGAATAATAAGCATTATTCACATCATAAGGAACAACCAGAAAAACACCCGAAACCACACATACGATGAGCATGACCAGACTTAATTGTCCAAAGGTGGTACCTTTTATCAATTGATGTAGGGGTTTTAACTTCATGAAAGAAAAACTGTAAGTGTGTTTTGTTCTTTGTTCACTTCAAACGGCAACTTAGGTAGCGATTTAAATGCGGGCCCTGAAAGCACCTCCCCTTTCAAATTAAAGGAAGATCCATGACATGGACATTGCAGGTTTCCCTTATTCAACTTTTGGATGCGACAACCCAAATGAGTACATTTCGAAGATAAAACACTGTACTCTTGATGATCATTCACTATGATAAACCGATCGAAAAACCGAACAGAGGAAGTGTCTTCTAAAGGAACTGTGACCACATCCAATGGCACATTTTTGCGTTTATCGCCTATCATTTTATACCATAGCCCCACAAAAAAAACACCACCCATTGAGGCAACAGATTTTAAAAAGAATCGGCGGTTAACTTGCTGAGGCATAATATCAGTAAGGTATATAATTATCTTTTATCGAATGGTTGTTTGCTATAAAACTGATGGATGAACCTATACAGAAAACAAGAATTAGGTTCATCATCCTAGATGACAAATCTTCATCAATCCTTCTGGATCTATTACTTCAAAGGTTTTTCCGGTAATTTTAATCAGTTTATCATCCTGAAAATTCTTTAGGGTACGTATAACACTTTCGGTAGACATACCTGCCAATTCGGCCAACTCCTTTCGACTAAGTATCAATTCAAACTTATCTGTTTTGAAAATATTTCCGGCCAAACAAAGAATTAAATCAGCGAGTTTACCAAAGGATTGACGATTATTCAAGGAAAAAAAACGTCCGTTTTTCTGTATTGAAACTTCACTAAGCACATCAATAATGGCGGAAGCAAATTTTCCATTCTCGAGAATCAATTGACGTATAATATTGATATCAATAAGCTTAACTGTTGTTTTAACATACGCCGAGGCAGTATATTGAAAAATATTTTGATTCAAAGGTAACGATGTAAGGCCAATCAGGCTATTGGGGGCAGCAATCCTTAGGATAAGGGTTTGCCCCCCTTCCTCATGGAATACTTTCACAAGACCTTCACAAATAAATAAAATATGGCTGGTAAAAGTTCCCTGCTTAACAATTACCTCTCCTTTTTTGTATTCAACCATTACCTTATTTTTTTCCACAAGATCCCTTTGTTCATCCGTAAGATGCTCAAAGCAATCACAACGCAAATTGGTAACAGTACAGCTGGTTTTTATACGATCGACTATGTTATTCAAGGCTTTATCAATTTTAAATACAAATATAGTTATATTTAATATGATCAGCAGTATTCATGATGCAAATCATGTTTTTTAAGTACCCACATCATATGATAAAAAATAGATAAGCAAGAAAGTCAAGGTACTTTTGTTGAAGAAATTAATTAAAAATAATTATATGAAAAAAATAATCCTGATTTGCACTCTCCTTTGGGTTAGTCAATGGTTACTGGCCGACAGGGTTTATTCAGCAGATAGTACACATATCTTTCCTATGAACGAATATGTGTACAAAAAAGGCAACATTGACAAACCGTCTGTTAATCACTCCAAATTTACCATTCTGCAACAACCCTTTGAAAGCGCACATGAAGTAACCGCTGCATGTATATCGTGCCATACTGAGCGTGATAAAGAAATTATGGCCACTTCACACTGGATGTGGCAACGCGAAGAAATGATCGAAGGTAAAGGTGTTGTGCCACTAGGAAAAAAAAATATCTTAAACAATTTTTGTATTGGTATAAAAGGAAGTGAGGCCACCTGCACCCGCTGCCATATTGGATACGGGTGGGCCGATGATTCATTTGATTTTACCGACCCGCTAAATATCGACTGTTTGATATGTCACGATAAAACAGGAACATATAAAAAGAAAAAAGGAGGTGCCGGCTATCCTGAAGAATCAGTCAACCTAAACTATGTTTCGCAACATGTTGGATCACCGGGGCGCGAAAACTGTGGCGTTTGTCATTTCTGGGGCGGTGGTGGAAACAATGTAAAACATGGTGATTTGGATGTGGCCATGCTGGATTGTTCACGAGAAGTAGATGTACATATGACCACCGAAGGTGAAGACATGAGTTGTGTGGATTGCCATGTTACTGAAAAACATGTGATTCCGGGCAAAGTATACGCACTTTCGTCTGAAAACAAAAACCGAACTACTTGCGAACAATGTCATACCGACAAGCCACACCAAAGTACCATCCTCAACGAACATGGCTTTAGGGTAGCTTGTCAAACCTGCCACATTCCTGTATATGCCAAAGCCAACGGAACAAAAATGATTTGGGATTGGTCGACAGCAGGCCGTTTAGATGAAAACGGGAATGCCATACATGAAAACGACGCAGATGGTAATCACAACTACCTATCCATCAAAGGTAATTTTGTTTACAACGATCATATTGTTCCCGACTATTATTGGTTCAATGGAATAGCCAATCACCACTTGATCACCGACAAAATTGATAGCATTCCGGTGCAAATCAACACCCTTTACGGATCGTACAATGATAAAGGTGCACATCAAAAAAGCAGTGCTCCTGCCAAAATATGGCCGGTAAAAGTCCATCGCGGAAAGCAGATCTATGACAAAGTAAATATGACACTTGTACAACCTAAACTTTGGGACAAAGAAAAGGGTAAAGGTGCCTATTGGACTGATTTTGATTGGAATAAAGCCGCAGAATTGGGCATGGCAGAATTTGGACTTCCATATAGTGGAGAATATGGTTTTATTGAAACGGAAATGTATTGGCCTTTAAACCATCAGGTATCACCAGCAAGCGAATCACTAAAATGCATCGACTGCCATTCACGCCCCAACGGACGACTGGCATCGCTTAACGATTTTTATCTACCGGGACGCGACTTTAATCCAGTGGTTGAAACAGCTGGAGTTTCTCTCATCCTTATATCCCTTATAGGCATTGCTTTTCATGCTTTTTGCCGCATTGTTTTTGGAGGAAAATGTAAAATCGACAACCCTTAATATATTACCATGAAGAAAGTATACTTATATAAAAAATTCGAACGGTTCTGGCATTGGGGGCAATCCTTACTCATTTTTGCCTTATTGATTACAGGATTCGATATTCACGGAACTACGCATTTTTTCGAATACAGCCAAGCTGTTTCCATTCACAATATCTCAGCATGGGCATTTTTAGTCCTCATTGTTTTTGCAATTTTTTGGCACATCACAACGGATGAATGGAAACAATATATGCCCACCATCAAAAACATGAAAGCTCAACTGGATTATTATTTGGTAGGAATATTTGCTCATGCACCACATCCCGTTAAGAAAAGAACCTTGAGCAAACTTAATCCTCTACAAAGGATTACCTATTTCGCACTTAAAATTGTTATTATACCTACTATGGTAGTCACCGGATTACTGTATATGTATTTCAACTATCCTATTTTAGGATTTGAAATGGAAAGTCTTGAAATAGTGGCTATCATCCATACATTGGGAGCCTATTTATTACTGACTTTTCTTATCATCCATTTATATTTAATCACCACAGGGCACACCTTGACTTCAAATCTGAAAGCCATGATTACGGGCTGGGAAGTTGTTGATGATGCAGACGTAAAGAACATTGTGGAAGAAGCTGTGGAAGTGACCGGATTAAAGATTAAACCGGTTGATCATACACGAAAAAGTCATGAAGAGCTTGAAGAGCTTGTGTTAGACGCTCTCAAAGAAACCGAAGCAAAAGTTAAAAACAAAGCCTTAAAAGGTCAAAAAAAATAAACTGAGTACCACTAAATATTTGATTAAATGAAAACAATAACCGTAAAATTTTTAGCAATTATTGGCATGATGTTTCTTGTATATGCTTGCCAAGAGAAAACAACTTATGAAAATGTGGATGAAATAGTAGCCGAAGCCATAGTCAACACCAAAAGCATTTTTAGTGAACAACTTTATACAAAAATCGACAATGGCGATATGATTTTGCTGATTGACGCCCGTGAACCCAACGAATTCAATGCTGGCTATATACCTGGAGCTGTAAATATTCCGAGAGGAGTATTGGAATTTAACATTGGCAAGGAAGCTTTTTGGGAAGAGGCCATGCTTTACATGCCGGAAAAAGATGAAGAAATCATTGTGTATTGCCGGAAAGGAAAAAGAAGCATCTTGGCAGCCGATGCACTACAAAAACTGGGTTATACCAATGTTTATTATCTTGAAGATGGTTGGAAAAATTGGGAAATGAACTACCCAATGGTATACGAAAAAAATCTGGATCATTCAGCGCATGAATCATCAGGAGAAAGCGGAGGTTGCTAATAAAGCCCATTAACACTTGGAAAAAAAGAGCACTAAGTTGGTGCTCTTTTTTTTATCCAAATTTACTAATTTGTTCAAGCTTTTCCTTTTCCAGTACTTTAATTTGCTTTCCTTTGGTACTTATTATTTTCTCATGCTTAAAGTCCTTCATAATCCGCATAACGCTCTCCACGGATAAACCTGTTAAATCAGCCAAATCGCTTCTGCTAATGGGTAAACAAAAATCATGGGATTTAAAAACGCGATTCGACAAACACAATAACAAATCAGCAACAAGTCCTGCTGACTGCTTTCGGGTTAAACAATAAAACCGTCCATAAACCTGAGCAGCATTCTCATTTTGAATATTGAACATTTTAAAAGCAAACTCCGAGTTGGACATCAACAACTGTTTAAAAATATTTAAATCAATGAGCGTAACCACCGAGTCGATGTAGGTTGATGCGGAATAAATAAATGTATTATTTCCTTCATACATACTCGACAAACCTATAAAATGATTTGAAGGAATGATTTTTAGAATTAAATCTTTTGATGTTCCTCCAATGAAAACTTTTACTAGACCTTGTTCGAGAAATATTACATGCGAAGCAAATGATCCTTGCTTTGCAATTACCTCTCCTTTTTTATAAGCAATCCGTATGGTACCACCTTCCAACATCTGTTTCTCCGAAGCGGATAGCAGATTAAAACACTCTATATGTTGATTTTCAACAATACAGCTATTTAACGAATCAGACATACTCATATATACATATTAATATTTAACCGCAAAATTAAGAATATTTAAAGATCCCTGTCTATGTCAGTTAATTTTATGTCAAATTACTGTTTTTAATCCAACTTATTGCAGCCTAATATTTTCGGAACAAAGCCTATGACCAAGTACTTTTGACACCAGTAATTAATCAGAAAAAAAAGAACTAGTACTAATTAAAAGAATTACACAATGAAAAAATTTTTGAGTTATTTGTTTATCGCTATGTTTTTACCTACTTTGTTTTTAACAAGTTGTAAAGACGACACCAATGATCCTGTTGTTCAAGGCACCTATGACGACCTTAAAGCATACATGGTAGCACAGAACATGGACTTACCTGCACTGCTTACAAGCTGGGTCATCGATCCAAAAGCAGTTGCCGATGGTGGTATTGTTGAAGCCGACGGAACCATTCCTACTTATACAGTATTTGATATCAGAAGTGCTGATGATTTTGCAAAAGGTCATGTAAAAGGAGCCATTAATGTAGCTTTAGCTGATGTGGTGACCACTGCAAACGAGCTAAACTCTAATCTGCCTATTCTGGTTTTCTGTTACACTGGACAAACTGCCGGTCGCGCTGTAATGGCTTTGCGTCTTTCAGGTTATGCTGACGCTAAAGTAGCCAAATTTGGATTTTCCGCATGGACCGACATGGCTGAATTTGACAAATGGTCAACAAAAATTGGCAACATTGCTGATGGTAGTCCGAATTGGAATACTGACGCCTCTGCTGATTTACCAAACAACCTGGCACCAACCTGGACATCCACCGCTACTGACGGAGCTCAAATTCTTGCAGAACGCGTAAGTGTTATGCTAACCACATCAGGTTGGAGTGTTTCAGGCGCAGATGTATTGGCCGCTCCTGCTGACTATTCAATTTACAACTATTGGGGTGAAGGCGACTATTTGGGTCTTGGTCATTTTGTAGGTGCATATCAGTATTTACCCATTTCATTCGACAATGTAAGTGCCATGAATCCTGACAACAGCAATTTGGTATATTGCTATACTGGCCAAACTTCATCTATCACTACTGCATGGTTTAATGTATTGGGGTACAACGTAAAAAGCATTAGCTTCGGCGTTAATGGTTTAAGATATGACGCACTGGTTTCTGCTGAAAAAGCACACTGGCATTTTCCATACCACAACTACCCTTTCGAGGGAACTTCTGCAAAATAAATAATCTTCAG
Source organism: Bacteroidales bacterium (assembly GCA_041582875.1). GTDB lineage: Bacteria > Bacteroidota > Bacteroidia > Bacteroidales > F082 > UBA6244. The sequence continues at coordinate 38,553 of JBFHGX010000002.1, forward strand.
GCTGACCAAGTACTTTTCTTGGCCAGCCTGATTGTTTTTTTACATTGAACTAAAAAAATTAATGAGATGAAAAAAGTTTTCCTATTTGTAAGTCTGTTACTTGTTTCAGTGCTAGCCAATCAAAGTATTTTCGCTCAGGGCTGTGTTGAAACATCCTCTTCAGACGGTCCTCAATTGGTTGGATACATTCAGCCGCAGTTTAACTATTACATGTTTGGCGATGATGCCAATGGAAACCCAATCAAACCGAGCACTTTTGAATTCTTACGCGCACGTGTTGGTATTGTTGGATCTATTCCTTATGATATAAGTTATTATGTAATGGCCGAATTGAGTCCTGTTTCGGGCGGACCTCAACTTCTCGACGCTTTTGTAACTTATGCTCCTCTCGGAAAATATGCTAAATTTTCGTTGGGTCAATTTAAATCACCTTTCTCCTTAGAACTAAATACACCATGTTACGCGCTTAACACCATTAACAGATCAACTGTTGTCAACAACTTAGCTTCTCCTTTTAGAGATATGGGATTAATGGTACTAGGTGCTTTTGGTAAAGACAGAGATATTATTTCCTACAAAGTGGCTGTATTAAACGGAACCGGAATTAATACCCTTGACGATAATGGCAATAAAGAAATTGCAGGTCGTGTTGTTTATGCTCCTCTGGAATGGTTAAAAGTAGGCGCAAGTGGTCGTACCGGCCTTATTGGTAAAAAACTTGATACAGACGGCACTTCAAAAAGCGTTACCCGCTATGCAGGAGATCTGACCGTTGATTACAAGAACTTTAAACTACAAGGTGAGTATATTTATGGAATTACTGTAGGAGTTGTTGAAACAGGTGGTGGATGTGGAAAAGCAACTAATGCAACCGAACCGGTTTTCAAACAATCAGGATTTTGGGTAGCAGCTATGTACATGACGCCTTGGAACATACAACCTGTAGTAAAATATGAAACTTATGATCCCAACGGAACAACCTATTCATATCAAGGTGTTGCGCAAAATTATGGTCAAAATACCATCACTGCTGGTGTAAACTACTTTTTAAACGATTGGACCAGAATTCAGATTAACTATGTATATAATTCTGAAAGTAAACTAGACGGTGTTGTAAAAGAATACGACAATGATGCCTTCATGATTCAGGTTCAAGCAAAATTTTAATCAAACTACCAAATTAATTAAAGATGAAAAACCTAAAATATCTATTGGCCGTATGCGCTCTGGCCATATTTTCACTGCCCATTCTGGCACAGGGAGATATTATTTCTGCTGCCGATTTCATGAAATTAATCAAAACAGATAAAAATGTTGTGATTATTGATGCCAGCAAAGCTGAAGATTACACCAAAGCACATTTAAAAGACGCAGTAAATGTTCCATACAAATCACTGAATAGTGAAGGGGATATTGATGGGCTCATAAAAACTCCTGCAGAAATGGCCGACATTTTTGGAGAAAACGGAGTTACTGAATCAAAAACCATTGTGGTTTATGATGGAGGAACCCAAAAATACTCTTCCAGAGTTTATTGGATTCTTAAATATTTGGGAGCTCCCAATGTTAAAATTCTCCAAAAAGATATGGACCAATGGAGAAAATCCAGGGTCCCGATCACAAAAATGCCAACCAAAATTGCACCTGCTACCTTTACTCCAAAAGTCAACGACGCCATTTTTGCTAACATCAATGATGTAAAAAAAGGAAATGCCCTGATTATCGATGCCAGAACAACTGAAGAATTTGCAGGTACTTCAGATAAAAGCAAAGGACATATCCCAGGAGCCATCAACATCAACTACAAGGAAGTATTAACTGGAACCGAGGCTTTTAAAAATAAATCTGAATTAGAAGCGCTAGTTGCTCAATACAAATTGTCTCCTAGTCAACCTATCATCGTATACTGTAATACAGGTATTATTGCCGCAGTAATTTATGTAGCCTTGACCAATGAATTGGGATGGACCAACGTTAAAGTATATGATGGAGCCTATAAAGAATGGGATGCCAAAGGTAATAAATTGGATACGAAAGCTTCGGTAGCGCCCGTGAAAAAAACCAAAGAATCATCTTCAGACGGCGGTTGTTAAATTTATATTAAACTACCAATACAGATTAACAGAACTCGTTTCAGCAATTAAACAAAAAGATTAAACACCATCATGGAACTCATAGAAACTTCTACTTTTTTAAACCTAACCAAAACAGAGCAAGTCATTTTGGTTATCCAAAAAGGGGAAGAAGTGTTAACTCGAGAAGAAGATAAATATTCAATTCACTTGTTTGTATTGTCCAATCTGTTTGTTGAACTTTGGTACGCAAAAAACTCTAATAAGATTTTAAAAACGAGATTGTCTGATAGAGAAATGGTTATTAATGAATATGCCACCATCGAAGACAAAGTGCAAGATTTACTATCTAAAAAGAAAGCATTAAGTTAATTTTTCTCATAAATTATCTTTAAAAAAAGCTGCATGAAAATGCAGCTTTTTTTTTATCCCTTCTCACTAATTTTCTTCAACAACTCGTAGTTGAGTATCTCAAATGACTTTCCCTTTACACGAATAGTGCCAATATCTGACAAATCTTTGATTGAGCGCGTCACACTCTCGCGTGTAGCACAAATAAGCGCCGCTAAGTCGTTACGCGATAACGGAATTTGAAACGACTTTGATTTATTTACCTCATCCGAAAAAAACAAGATGGTATCGGCCAGTCGGCCATCCACTTGTTTTTGATGCACATTAACAAATCTCTCAAAATAAGTTAATTCATCTCGACATAGATACAAAATAAGTTCATCAGCAAAATGAGCATTTTTCGCTATCAATTCTTTAAACGAATTAATATCAATGTAACAAACGTCAGAATCTTCAATAGTAGAGGCCGAATATTGATGAATTTTATTGGACAATACAGTTTGTATACCAATATAACAACCTGGCTGCAATATTTTTAATATTTGATCGGTACCTTTAACCCCCTTCTTATGGATTTTAGCCAATCCACTCTTCAGATAAGCGATGTGCGAGGATAAAGATCCCTCCTTAATAATACTCTCACCAGGTTTCATCGATACCTCAGCACAATTACCTTGTAAAAATTCAACCTCACTGGGGTTGAGAGCCTCAACCGCCTTTGATCTTATAGCACATATACTGCAATTTCCCATACAACAAATCTACACAATTGTTTACAAAGTTAAGAAACTATATATGTGATTTATGTTTCTAATTTTACAACCGCATGTCTTTTCTTTTAGTATCATTTTACCTCTTCTTATCAATCAATTATACTATTGTAATGAATTTATTATCACATACTTAAGTGAGTATGGTAATATGTATATTAGTATATTTGTTATACTAAATCATCAGAGAATACACACTAAAACTTAAAAATATGAAAGCTAGCTTAAAATTGTTCGTCAACTCAGCACTAATGTTTGGTTTAATTGGATTCGTTTCGTACCTATTCATTATCATCGCGGGTTTCTTTGGCTGCTGCGCAGGATTGTCAACTTTTTTGTATCACAAAATAGTCATGCTAATTCTGGTCTCAGGAGCTATAACTTTTGGTTTCTGCCTTTATAACAATTGCTATAAAAAAAGCAATTAGCTAAACTAAAACATTTGATGGATTTCCATACTGAAACCCATTTAAAATGACCATTGAAAAACCTGATTTTACATTGATAAAGTCAGGTTTTAGTGTTTTAACAACTTCCAAAATAACAAAATCGCTATTTAGAATGATTTAAAAATATCATATCCATTTGATTGCTAATATTTTAAAGCCATTCATCAGCCTCTCAACACAATTTAATTTAATTCTAAATTACCGATCTTTAAGACTGATTTTCAGGCGTTTTAATAAATGTGATTTATGTCTCGTTATTTTGCAACATATGTATCTATCTGACTGTATGTAACAAAGGGCCTTGTATCCTCATTTAGAGTAAATTGGCTTATTTAAAATATTGCATATAATTTTGTTCAATAATATATTGAGCTTTTTATATATAAAGCATCTAAAATACATTGCTAAATAACTCTGAAATAATGAAAACGAGAAGAGAGTTTATTAAAATTTCAGCTGCAGGAGCAGGAGTAGCTGCCGTTGGATTGAGTACCATCAATATTGCTGGTCTCAATTTGGCTAGTGCAGCCAATAATGTTTCAGCAGTAAGCGACGAGGAAATGACTTCCTTTCCCACCTATTGTGAAGTGTGCTTCTGGAAATGTGCTGGCTGGACTTACGTTGATAAAAACAATAATATCCGGAAGATTATCGGAAATGTTGACGACCCTCACTGTAACGGGAGATTATGCCCCAGAGGAACAGGAGGAGTTGGTATGTATACAGACGAAGATCGGTTGAAAACGCCTCTTATTCGTGAAACCGTAAATGGAAAAGCTGCTTTCCGCAAAGCATCCTGGGATGAAGCCCTTGATTTGGTGGCCTCCAAAATGAAAGAGGTTGCAGAAAAACATGGCCCTGAATCCTTTGCACTGTTTAATCATGGTGCTCCTGGAGCACATTTCAAACATCTGCTGCATGCATATGGAAGCGAAAACGAGGGAGAACCTGCTTGGGCCCAATGTCGTGGACCACGCGAAGTAGGATTTTCTGCCACCTTTGGCAGCTGGATAGGCTCTCCGGAACCAACTGATATCCGCGATACAAACTGTCTTGTTTTGATTGGATCTCATATCGGTGAAAACATGCACAATGGTCAGGTTCAAGAGGTTGCTGATATTATTGGTCGTGATGCAACCATCATTACAGTTGATCCCCGTTTGAGTACGGTAGCTTCGAAATCCAAATATTGGTTACCCATTAAACCGGCAACGGATATTGCGCTGCTTTTGTCATGGATTCATGTATTGATTTATGAAAACCTTTACGATAAAGCTTATGTGGAACAATACACCATGGGCTTTGAACAACTAAAAGAGCATGTAAAAAATATGACTCCTGAGTGGGCATATGGAATCACAACCATTGAACCTTCAATAATAAGAAAAACCGCCCGAGAAATGGCCAATGCTGCTCCAGCAGTTATTGTTCACCCCGGAAGACATGTGGTTTGGTATGGCGATGATAGCCAACGTGAAAGAGCCATCGCTATTATGAACGCACTATTGGGCTCATGGGGCAAAAGGGGTGGCTTCTACTTTAAAGAAAGTCTTCCTATTCCAAAATATCCACACCCCAAATATCCACATGCTCATTGGACCTGGAAAGACAATTTGGATGGAAAATATCCGCTCTCGGCCATGGCAATTACAACTGAATTACTTGCGGCATCTATTCCTGAATTTGACTACAAACATCAAATTAAAGCATGGATTGTTGCTGGAACCAATCTGCCACTTACCATACCTAACAAGGAGCTTTTCAAAACAGCAGCAGAATCCGTTGAATTTATTTGTGTAGTAGACACCATGCCGATGGATATTACCGGTTATGCTGATGTAATCTTACCAGAATGTACATATCTAGAAAGATATGACACTTTGCGATCAGCCCCTCACCGTCAACCTAACGTGGCACTTCGTATGCCAGCTGTTCAACCCAAATATGAAACAAAACCATCTTGGTGGATCGCAAAACAATTGGGCGAAAGACTTGGTCTGGGCGAATATTTCGACTATGATGACTATGAAGAGGTGATTAGCTGGCAACTGGAAAAATTAGGAACCTCTTTGGAGGAAATGAAAAAGATAGGCGTAAAAATGTTCGATCGTCAATCTGGGCCACTCTATCTGGCAGATGGAGAAGACTATCATTTCAACACCAATTCTGGAAAAATTGAGTTATACTCAACCGAATTTGCAGATCTGGGCTTTGATCCTATGCCAAACTTCACCAAACATCCGGAACCTGAAGAAGGATTCTACCGACTTATATATGGACGCGCCCCAATGCACACTTTTTCACGAACTTCGAACAACCACAACTTGTTTGATTTGATGAATGAAAATGCCGTATGGGTTAATCCTAAAGTAGCTAAATTATGGGACTTGAAAACTGGTCAAATGGTTTGGCTTCAAAACCAGGACGGAATTGTTTCTAAATTCCCGATAAAAGTCCGTGTAACTGAGCGCATCCGCTGGGATTCAGTATACATGGTACATGGATTTGGACATGACAATAAAAAATTAAGCCGCACTTATGGTCGCGGAGCCAGTGATACACAATTAATTACAAATGTTATGGTTGACCCAATGATGGGAGGTACCGGAATGAGAGGAAACTTTGTGACTTTCATTATTGAAAACCCAGGAAAGGAGGCTGAAGTATGAGATACGCGATGGCCATAGACACCAAAAAATGTGTCGGTTGCAGTGACTGTGTAGTCGCTTGTCAAACAGAAAACAACGTTCCTCACGGCTATTGCCGCGACTGGATTGTTGAAAATGTAAATGGCAGTTATCCGATAGTAGAAGTTGAACTTCGGTCGGAACGCTGTAACCACTGCGAAAACTCCCCATGTGTACGTTGTTGTCCAACAGGAGCAAGTCACATTGTTGATGGTGGAATTGTATTGGTAACACACAATGAATGTATTGGTTGTGGGGCCTGCATCGAATCATGCCCTTATGATGCAAGATATTCTCATCCTGAAGGTTATGTAGACAAATGCACCTTCTGTCAGCATCGTCTCGAAAAAGGACAAAACACGGCTTGTGTGGAAGTATGCCCAACGAAATGCTTGCATTTTGGAGACATTGACGATCCTTATAGTGATGTTTCTTTGGCACTTAAAAACAGAACCTGGAAAGTTTTAGCTCCGGAAGCAGGTACCAAACCTCAATTATATTTCCTAACCTAAAAAAAAGCGTATCAGCATGAAAGAAGAATTATTTGTTAGTGGACGTAATATCCCAAACATCGATCCATTCCTACATATCTGGCATTGGCAAATTCCGCTCTACCTTTTTCTGGGGGGATTGGCCGCAGGAATTTTATTTTTTGCCGGTTTATTTACCGTAATGGGTAAAGAAAAAGAAATGCCTACAACTGTAAAATGGGCACCATTTTTGGTTCCTATTGCATTGGTTTTAGGATTGTTTGCCTTATTTCTTGATTTAAAACATGAGATGTATTTCTGGCGTTTGTACACAACCATTCGCATGGAGTCCCCCATGTCGTGGGGAGCATGGACTTTAATGATTGTTACACCTTTATCCATGATATGGGCCGCAACCTATTTAAAAGAATTGCTTCCGGAATGGAACTGGAAATTCAAATTCGTTGAACAAATCATCGAATTTTTTATTGAAAAAAGAAAAGAAATGGCCTGGGCCATGATGTTTCTAGCCGTAATTTTAGGTGTATATACAGGCATTTTACTGTCGGCGTTCAATGCGCGACCACTTTGGAACACCTCAATATTAGGCCCCTTATTTTTAGTTTCAGGTTTATCAACAGGATTAGCAACCATCATCTGGATGTCGAAAGACAAAAAAGAAAGAAATATTTTAAGTAAAATAGACATCGTACTTATAGCAGTTGAACTCTTTCTGATTGTTCATTTGTTCATGGGATTTCTTGCAGCTTCGGAGGTTCAAATTGAGGCAGCTGAGCTATTCTTAGGAGGAGCATTTACAGTAACTTTCTGGGTTTTTGTAGTCATTCTCGGACTTATTTTTCCGCTTATTCTGGAAATACTCGAACTTAACGGATTTCACATCCCTATCTGGATACCGGCATTGCTCATTCTTATTGGCGGACTCGTTTTCCGTTTTGTAATGGTTGAAGCTGGTCAAATCACCCGTTACCTTTATTAACATTAACGTATTTTACTATGAATCAACACATAAACAATTCTGATCGACCAAAATATATCAATCCGTATTTTGGAGGTATTTTATTAGGACTTGTGCTTTTAGCTACATTCTACATCACAGGAAGAGGTTTAGGAGCAAGTGGAGCTATTAAAAGTGCTGTAGTTACTGCCGTTGACAAGGTAGCCCCTACCCATGCTGAGAAGAACACTTTCATGAGCAAATTTATTTCTGATGATGAATCACCGATGTACAATTGGCTGGTTTTCGAATCATTGGGAATATTTATTGGTGGTATTCTGTCAGGTGCACTTTTTGGGAGAATTAAAAAACTTAGAATTGAAAAATCACCTAAAATATCTAACAAAACGAGGTTAATTGCTGCCGCAATTGGTGGTATTCTGTTCGGAATAGGAAGTCAGTTTGGAAGAGGCTGCTCAAGTGGCGCGGCACTTAGCGGAACGGGGTCGTTTGCTTTTGGGGGACTCATCGTTATGATTACCATGTTTGGCTCAGGCTACCTGATTGCCTATTTTTTCAGAAAATTGTGGATTTAAACTTTTAAACTAAAAAACTATGGGACCTTTAATACCTCAAGGAATAATACCAATGGGCTGGGATTTTGTAATTGCTATCCTATTGGGCATCGCTTTTGGATTTGTGCTTGAAGCCTCTGGGTTTTCATCATCAAGAAACATTACCGGTGTTTTTTACGGTTACAATTTCGTTGTTCTTCGCGTATTTTTTACCGCTGTTATCGTGGCCATGATCGGCCTTCAATATTTCGATTATTTTGGTTGGATTGACTTGGATCAAATATACGTATTACCCACCTATTTGGCACCTATGCTGGTAGGAGGAGTAATCATGGGTTTTGGATTTATTCTTGGCGGATTCTGTCCTGGAACAAGTTACACAGCTATTGCCATTGGAAAACTCGACGCTATTGTCTTTACCGGTGGTCTGTTTTTAGGCATCTTCCTATTTTCAGAAATATACCCATTTATCGAACCATTTTACACTTCAGGTAATATGGGAAACATCACCATTGGTGAATTTTTTGGTATCTCAAATACTTTGATAACCTTCATTTTTGTTATCATCGGTGTAGTAGCTTTTTACGTCACATGGCTAATTGAAAAACGGGTAAGAAAAACCATTACGGAGTATAAATTTTAATATCATGAATAAGAACTATATCATTCTGATGGGCATACTCATTCTGCTTGCTGCAGGATTGCTGGTATTACCTGAAAAGAATAATTCAAAAGAACTTAACCCGGAACTTCTGATGTGGGATATTGTACAGCCTACTCGCTATGTTTCTACAGATGAAGTGGCCAAAATGATTATCGAACACGATCCGCTTCTTATGCTTGTAGATGTTAGATCTGAAGAAGAGTATCAAGCTTTTTCGTTGACCAAGGCATTTAATTTGCCTCTCGACAGTTTTGCGTTGGATTATGTAAAAGAAGCGCTTACTGTTGAAGACGAAAACATTGTACTTTATTCCAATGATGACCTTAAAGCTGACCAAGCGTGGGTAATTGCCAAGAGACTTGGCATAAACAATATTTATGTTCTAAAAGGTGGACTAAATTGTTGGATCGAGACCATCATCAAACCTGAAGCTCCGGACGAAACAGCTCCAACTACTGCATGGGATAATTACTCTTTCCGTAAAGGCGCCAGTATGTATTTTACAGGAGCTGAAATTTCTGCACCACAAGAAATAAGCACTGAAGTCATCGTTACAAGAAAGAAAAAAGCCAAAGTCGCCGAAGGTGGTTGTTAACCAATAAAAAAATAGAAACCATGCATATCCACGAGTTAAATCCCAAAAAAACAATGATTACGCTCATCCTGTTTGTAACGGTAATCATTATCGGACTTATTACACTTTCCAAACCCCGACTTTCATATACTATATCACCAGAACAAACCATCGAAATGGTTCAGTTCGATGAGGGTTTTGTATATCCCTACGAACTTGAAGACATCCTTAACAAAACCATTGATACGGTAATACTTATTGATATCCGAAATACGTTCCAATACGGAAGAGGGCATATTCCGACTGCTGAAAACATCTCAGCTGTTGAGTTGCTTTCAAAAGACAATATAAAAAGACTGGAAGAGCTTAAAAACGCTGGGCAGGCTGTGTTAATATACGGCAACACACTTACCGAAGCCAACGGTCCTTTTATGGTGTTACGTCAAATAGGATTTGATAATGTAAAAGCCCTCATGGGAGGTTACGATTACTACAAAGAATGGCAAGATATGCTTGGTGATTCTTATGCTGATGATTCTTATTTCATGGGGGCAGCCGACTACGATTTTGCTGAAGAAGCCGCCAACGCATTGGCCATTGAAAACACAAGCTCTGACACCAAAATGAATGTAACCTTTGAGCGTAAGAAAAAAGCTAAAGTAGCTGAGGGAGGTTGTTAAAAAGTTAGATAAAAAAAGGGGGCATAAGCCCCCTTTTTTTTGGGAAATAAATTTCATTATCCGTTTTTTGAAACATTAACGAGTCGTGGGTAATCAATAATCTTTATGCTTTTACCAATGATTTCGATAATACCGTCTTTACGGAATTCAGACAATGTACGGATAGTGTTTTCAGTGGTCATCGATATCATCTCACCCACTTCACGACGGGTAATGGGCATTTTAAATTCATGTTTTTGAAAAATGCGGTCAGCCAACATTAACAAAATATAGGCAACCCGACCCCGGACTTGTTTCTGATTTAATTCAAACTGAATATTGATCACCTCTTCTGAAATTTTACTGATCTTATTAAGCAAACGCATGGCAAAATAATGATTGGTTTTTACCACACTTTTTATGGCTGTTAAACGAATTTCACATACGTGCGTCTCTTCCAAAGCCGCAACCGAATAATTATATACATTTCCAGAAAAAACACTTAGTAAATTAATAAACTCACCCGGACGACTTATCCCTAAAATATGATCTTTGCCAAATTTATCAGTGCGGTATATCTTTACTAATCCCTTGCGGAGATACATAAATGATTGAACTTTCTGCCCTTCTTTCCTAAGCACTTCGCCTTTGGCAAAAGAGTATTCAACCCGGGATTCATCAATAATACTATGCTCCAAATCGGTTAATTTATCAAAAAGTAACTTTCTGTAAATACAGGTATTACAAGCTTCAATTTCGGCAGTTCTTTTCATAGATTATCAGTTTTTGATTTAATAGTTGAATTTTACTCACAAGCTCTAATGTTCAAAAATATGCATTTTTTCATGCAAACCAACATTTTTTTATGAATAAATTAATATCAATATACAAACCATTCAGATTCTTAAAATATCCCGCGATATTCCACAAAGCATTTATCTATTCATTTGATGGTTTTGCTACTTTTGATTTTTATTTGACCAATGGAAGAAATTAAAAATAAAAAAAATAAAAAATCAGAAAAGGTGATGACTTTTTGGGATCACCTAGAGGAATTACGCTGGCATATTCTGCGATCACTGACAGCAATCATTATTATTGCTATCGTGGCTTTTGCCAACAGGAAAGTAGTGTTCGACCTTATTATTCTAGGCCCGAGCACCTCTGAATTTATTACAAATAAACTGTTATGTATTGCCAGCGACTGGCTAAGTATTGAGGCCTTGTGCATAAAAAACATGAAGCTACAAATTATCAACATCAGTATGTCGGGACAGTTTTTAACTCACATGTATATCTCAATGGTAACAGGGTTTATACTGGCCTTTCCTTATATATTATGGGAAATTTGGCGATTTATAAAACCAGCTATGAATGAAAACGAAAAAAAATATTCTACGGGAGGTGTTATTATTAGTTCGTTGTTGTTTTTTGTTGGCGTATTGTTCAGTTACTTTTTGATTGTCCCACTGACTGTCAACTTTTTAGGGACTTATCAGGTAAGCGAAAGCGTTTTTAATCAAATCTCGCTTTCATCCTACATAAGCACGGTAGTTTCAGTAACTTTTGCGGTTGGCGTTTCCTTTGAACTACCTATCGTAGTCTATTTTTTAACCAAAATCGGGATCATTACTCCTACCTTTCTCTCCAAAAACAGAAAATACATGTACGTTATTCTGTTGATTATCTCTGCAATCATTACTCCACCTGACATGTTTAGTCAGCTATTAGTTGTTTTTCCGTTGATCGGATTATATGAGTTCTCGATTGCTGTTTCAAAACGAATATACAAAAAAAGCTACGAGCCTATTAGCTAATCTTTTGGGATTTACTAATCACATTGAAACCATAACAGCTTAAGATGTTGACCAACTTGGTGAACCGGTAACAAAGCCGAACGAAAGCGTATAAAATCGCTCAGCAGCCTCCACATGCACCCAGTGCGAAGCACCTTCAATGGTAATAATTTCAGCATGAGGAAAATTATACCTGATTTGATCGTAGTCTTCAGAAAGAATATAATCTGAGTTACCACCACGAATGAATAAGGCAGGTTTATTAAACTTATTGATGGTATTGATTCCATCGAACATTTGATCGAGATTGGGTTCAATTCCCTGGATATTTATTTGCCATTCGAATTTATTACCGGCTACTCGACGAAGGTTTTTCATAATAAACTGACGAATTCGACTTTCCTTGATAAGCGGACTAATCTGATCCTCTACATCTTGCCGACTGGTTACCAGATCAAAATTAACCTTTTTCATGGCATTGATGATGGTTTTATGGTTTTCGCGCGGACCATACGCTTTTAGAGTGATGTCCACAATTAACAACCGTTTGACAACATGTGGATTTTCAAGAGCAAAACGCATAGCCACTTTCCCTCCCATCGAATGACCAATGATGATCGGATTTTCAATTTCGTGATCATCAATAAAATCAAACAAATCATCGGTCATGGCCAGATAATTGAAATTATCACTTTGTGGAGATTGCCCATGATTTCTTTGATCGAGAACCCAAACATCAAATCCTTCGGAAGCCATCCTCCGTGCATAAGTAACCCAATTATCAGAAATTCCGAACAGCCCATGAAGAATAATAATGGGTTGTTGTCCGGGGTCTCCGTATCTTCTGTAAAATAATTGCATTGTATTAAATATAAATTTTATTTGTCCTCAAGCAGCGGCCTATTAACATCTGAAACATGAAAATATTGGCGTAAAAAATGTACTAGAACATAAATTATTGGTGTATCGAACAAAGCAAATATTACCTTAAATATATATCCATTAAGTAACAGTAGTCCGAACATTTCCCATTCGATAACGCCAAAACTACATAGCAGAACAAGAATTGTCGCCGTATCTACTAATTGTGAAGTCATGGTAGAAAAATTATTGCGAACCCAAAGGTGCTTTCCCTTGGTTAGTCGCTTCCAAAAGTGAAACACCTTAACATCTAGAAACTGAGCCAAAAGATAGGCTGCCAAGGACGCTCCAACAGCAACGTAAGTAAAACCAAATACTTTTTTAAAAACAGCATCACCTATTGGAGACCAAGAAGTTGCTGATGCCTCCGTAGAAACAATAACAATGAGTAAGGCGAAAAAACTGGCAAATATTCCAGCTGTCACCACCATCTGAGCTTTACGCTCGCCATAAATTTCGGAAATAATATCTGTTATTAAAAAGGTAATCGGGTAGGCAATAATGCCTACTGATAATTGAAAATCATACAACCCAAATGGATTCCATGCAAAAAACTTTTGAAATATTAAGTTACTTGTTACCAGAGAGGTAATAAACAAACCAGCTAAAATTAAGAAAATGGCTTCTGCATGCAGGCGTTTTTTTTTATCCATGATGAGGCTAAAATACCATTTATTTACAAATTATAAAAAAGGCTGAACCGACTGGATCAACTGCGCGGCCTGCATTACCCCAGACCGCCGGAAAATCGGTGACCCATTTTTAAAAATTATAAGCGTGGGGACACTTGAAATCTGGTATTTTCGGCTTACAGCCTGATTTTTATCCACATCAACTTTCAACACCCGAACTCGGTCGCCTAAATTTTTCTTTACCTCTTTAAGTATAGGAGGCATCATTTTACAAGGTTGACACCATTCGGCACTAAAGTCAACAATTACAGGAGTGGAAGAATGAATTAACTCTACGAATGTGCTCATATATCACTTTTAATAAACACATTACAATCTTCATTCCAAGAAATCAAATATGTCAAAATTACCGGATAATGCTTATAAAGAAAGCTGACGAAGGTACAATTGGATCGTGTTTTCAAGTCCATAAATGAGCGCATCACAAACCAAAGCGTGTCCAATAGAAACCTCTTCCACCCAAGGAATCTGTTGATGGAAATACCTTAAGTTTTCTAAACTTAAATCGTGTCCGGCATTCAAACCAATCTTGAGTTCTTGTGCTACCTCTGCAGCAGCAACAAAGGGAGCAATAGCAACTTCACGATTAAATGAATAATTGGCAGCATAACTTTCAGTGTACAATTCAACCCTATCCGCACCCACAACCTTAGCTCCCTCAATGAATTTTTTAACTGGATCCACAAAAACAGAAGTTCTGATTCTGGCAGCTTTAAACTGAGCAATCACCTCTGTAAGAAAGTCGTGATTAGCAATGGTATCCCAACCATGGTCAGAAGTCAACTGATTTGGATCGTCAGGAACCAATGTTACCTGATGAGGTTTATAAGTCAATACCAATTGAATAAATTCAGGAGTTGGATTACCCTCAATATTAAACTCAGTAGAAATCAAAGGCCGTAATATTTCAACGTCACTGTACCGAATATGACGTTCATCCGGACGTGGATGAACAGTAATTCCCTGTGCACCCCATTTTTCGCAATCCAAAACAACCTTAGCTAAATCGGGTTGATTGCCTCCGCGGGCATTTCGCAATGTGGCTATTTTGTTTACATTTACACTTAACTTGGTCATGTCATTTCTTTTGTGCAAAATTAATAAATTGCCAACCAAAACTGTATATTATGCGTGCTGTTATTCAGAGAGTATCTAAGGCGTCCGTTATTATTGAAAATCAAGAATTTTCATCAATAGCTACCGGATTACTAATATTGATCGGAATAGAAAATTCAGATACCATGGAAGATATCGATTGGCTAACTGGGAAAATTTCGCGCTTGAGGATTTTTGAAGACCAGAATGGTGTAATGAATCACAGCATAAAAGACATTTATGGAGAAGCTTTAGTGGTGAGTCAATTCACCCTTCATGCAAGTACAAAAAAGGGAAACCGTCCCTCCTATATACGAGCTGCAAAACCAACACGAGCAAATGAATTGTATGAACTCTTTATTCAAACACTTGAAAAAGTATTGCAAAAAAAAGTCCACACCGGAAAATTCGGTGCAATGATGCAAATAGAACTAGTGAACGATGGACCTGTTACCATTCTTATAGACACAAAAAACAAGGAGTAATTTATTTCCTGTTATTACGTCTTCTTTCTTTTTCCTTATTACCAAGGTATTCCTCAATAGCCATGGTCATACTGGGAGCTGTTTGTGTAGGTGCAGGGATGTCCAATTGCAATCCGGCCGCTTTAACGGCAGTAGCAGTAGTAGCGCCAAATGCAGCTATCAACTGATCCTCTTGATTATAATCAGGGAAATTACTCTGCAGTGAGGTGATTCCGGCAGGACTAAAGAAAATAATCAAATCGAACTTTTTGGGATCGATATGAGACAAATCAGCTGCCACAGTTCGGTATATCACTGCGTTGGTGTAGTCAATGCCCTCTTTATCGAGCATATCGAACATCGATTTCTTGTGAACATCCGAAGAAGGCAACAAGAATTTCTCTTCTGAGTGCTTCGAAATAACTTCTAAAAGATCGGGAAAAGTTTGCTTTCCGTAGAATATCTTTCTTTTGCGGTATTGAACGTATTTTTGAAGATAATACGCTGTAGATTCGGAAATACAGAAATACTTCAACGAATCGGGAATATCAAATCTCAACTCCTTAGCCATCCTGAAAAAGTGATCAACGGCATGACGACTGGTAAGTATGATGGCGGTATGCCCAACAAACGAGCCCTTTGCACGTCTGAATTCCTGAGCAGAAACGCCTTCCACCTTGATAAACTTTTCAAAAACAATGTTTAATCCAAACTTAGATATCAGTTCACCATACGGGGACTTTTCTAAATCAGGGGGCTGCGGTTGAGAAACCAGAATGTTTTTAATCTTCAATTTCTTTCAATCTTTTGGTTCCTAAATGAGTGTGTTTTAGCAAATCGACACCTTAGCTAAAAATAATTGCCTGGTGATATAAGTTTAATCATGATTAACATGGGTATCAATTCGAGGCTGCAAAGGTACAAAATAAAATGAAATGCCGAGAATTTAGTGTTTGAAATTCCAATGTTTACGGTTTGAAACCACCTAAAAACCTGCATCCCAAGCACGAGCATTACTGCAAAAAGCAAAAAGAATTTTTGAAACGAGAGCAGGGCGAATAGTAATAAGGGGAGCAATAAAACACTTAAGGCATTCTCAATATTTCTATCAAGTTTAAGTTGCTGATTCGCAATGGACCCTGTTTTGAATATGAATGAAATCAGGTATATGACAATTCGTCGGTATATCCAGAACACTAAAAAAACCAGTAGCACATATAAGTACAAATTATAACCCGGGATAGCTAACACAAGATAAGTAACATAGTTGAAAAAAAACAAATATGTAAGCAATGAGATGGTGAATAAAAAGTTCAAAAGATATAATACGTCCACTAATAAGCTAGGAGTATTAACAGAATGGGAGCTCTTTCTCGTGAATGCAAATTTGTTTCCAACTGAAAATTCGTAGTAAAAACGTTCGGGCATATACCATCGTAATAACGCAATAAATACGATTAACCCCAACAAGATTCCACTGAATAAATCCATTTGTAAATTCACCAGCTCTTTAGGAACGACGGAAATCGGACCTTGCTGCAGAAAAGTACTCGTTCCAGAAGGGAAATCCGAATGGGCTATCATACTTTCAACACCCTGCTTATCTGTCAGATAAGAATATGGATGGGTAATTTGAAAAATATTAAGCGTATCATTCATCTGCTCTGTATAAAGAAAACGCAAAGATAAAGCAAAGTCAGACATTGTGGATTCTACACTTAAAAAGCTCAAAATATATATGCTTGATCAAGCAAACAATAAACAAAACAAAACAAGATTAAATAATCCAATACATATTGAATTCAAATAAAGTGTTATACACCTGTATACCTGATTATTATACCCCATAAAACCAAGCTGAATCAACTTTTATAAATGGGACGGATTCAAAAATTAGTGGTATTTTTGCGCCCTCTTAAAATCATTTTAAAATCCATGGAATTAGTTAAACGCATCCACGAGGAAGCCAAAAAAGCCAATAAAATTATTGTGCTTCCTGAAGGCACTGAAGAACGGACATTGAAAGCTGCCGATTATGTTTTAAAACATAAAATAGCGAGGATAATATTGTTGGGGAACCATGATATAATTCACACTAAAGCTACTGAATTAAAATTAAGTCACCTTGGTGAAGCGACATTAATTGATCCTATCAATCACGAAGAAAAAGATTTTTACGCTCACCTTCTTTGGGAACTGCGTAAAGGAAAGGGTTTAACCATAGAACAGGCAACAACTTTGGTGGAAGATCCACTTTATTTGGCGACATTGATTATTAAAAACAAAAAAGCTGATGGTGAAGTTGCTGGTGCTGATAACTCAACTGGGGATGTACTCCGTCCGGCTTTCCAAATTATTAAAACCCTACCTGGCGTATCAGCTGTTTCAGGTGCATTTATTATGATCCTAAAGAATACTGAGTATTCTGATAGCGGTATGCTCATTTTTGCTGATTGTGCAGTGAATCCGGATCCAAGTATAAAAGAATTGGCTGAAATAGCGATTGAATCAGCTAAAACTGCTAAAAATATTGCAGGGATAGAACCTCGCGTTGCCATGCTGAGTTTTTCTACCAAGGGAAGTGCTAAACACCCCAAAGTTGATAAGGTAGTTGAAGCTACAAAATTGGCACAACAAATGGCACCTGAACTTAAAATTGATGGTGAGTTACAAGCAGATGCCGCTCTGGTTAATATCATTGGTCAAAAGAAAGCCCCAGGATCAGAAATTGCAGGAAAAGCCAACGTACTGGTTTTCCCATCACTCGAAACTGGAAATATCGCCTATAAATTGGTGGAGCGCCTAGCAGGCGCCGAAGCTGTAGGTCCTGTATTACAAGGCATGGCTGCACCAATTAATGATCTTTCAAGAGGATGTTCGGTCGACGATATCATCAACATGATTGCCATTACTGCCAACCAAGCGAATGGTTTATACTAACTAAGGTACATAAACAAATATATATTCAATAAAATGAGTCAGTTATCAGAATTTAGCCTGGGAGACAAATTAACCCCAAAAGGCGCAATACAAACAGTTGGAATAGTAGGCTGCGGTGAAGTCGGACAGGAGCTTACCATCATGATTTCGAAATCGGGTATGGATGTGGTTTTTATCGATGTGGATGAAGATCGGGTAAAGGAAATCATCCAACAAATCGATGCCCGATTGGACAGGGTAATTCGCCACTGGGGCATTACCGCATCAGAAAAACGATTGATTCTTTCACGAATTACCGGCAGCACTCAATTCTCAAAACTTGCCAAATGCCAGATAGTAATCGAAACAATCAGTTCACGGAAATCAGGTACAATGCTAGAAATGCGGAAATCAGTTTTTCAACAGATTGAAAAAGAAGTTTCTGATGAAACCTTGATTTCTTCAAACCTCAGTACCCTGATGATTTCTGATCTGGCAGCAGCCCTTAAGAAACCAAACCGGGCCATCGGAATGCATTTTATTGAACCTATTGACAAAACGCATATTGTTGAAGTGGTAAGAGCACTTAGATCATCAGAAGAAGCTTTTGACATGGCCTCACGGTTTTGCAGGATGGTAAATAAAAAAGTGATTCAGATAAATGAATCTCCGGGAAATATCAGTACCCGCATGATTATCCCTATGATTAATGAAGCTTGTGAATTACTGATGGAAGGTGTAGCATCTATTCAGGATATCGACGAGACCATGCGTGAAGCAGCAGGAAATAATAGCGGACCATTTGAGCTGGCCGACCGCATTGGTTTAGATAAAATTCTCAAATACATGGACAATCTGTACGCTGAGTACGGTGAAAAAAAATACAAAGCATCTCCCATTATCAAACGATTGGTGAGAGCCAACTACTTAGGTCGTCATGTAGGAAAAGGATTTTATAATTACGAAGGCGGAAAACAGGTGGGAAACACGATAACCTGCTCAATAATCCAATAATTAAAAAAGAGATTGATCATGAAAATTATTGTACTGAACTGTGGAAGTTCTTCCATCAAATATCAACTTTTCGAAATGCCTGCCAAACAGGTTATTGCTAAGGGTTTAGTTGACAAAATCGGATTAAAAGGAAGTGTTATTAAACACGAAAAAACAGACGCTCCTGCTGTTAAAATAGAAGGAGAAATACTTGATCATCAACAAGGCATTGAATATCTACTTGGCATACTCATCAGCAAAGAGTACGGCAGTTTAAACAGTATCGATGAAATCAATGCTGTCGGACATCGCGTAGTTCATGGCGCTGAAGAATTTAGCGGTAGTGTACTCATTACAGATGAGGTAATAAATGCACTGGTTGTTTCAACAGAATTGGCTCCATTGCACAACCCGCCAAACTTAAAAGGAATTTATGCAATGCAGCATTTACTTCCTTCAGTAAAACAAGTGGGAGTATTCGATACAGCATTCCATCAAACAATGCCAGAACATGTATACTTGTATGCCATTCCTTATATTTTATATGAAAAATACAAAATCAGAAGGTATGGATTTCACGGCACTAGCCATAAATATGTTTCGCATCGGGCTTGTGAAATATTAGGCGTGGACATTAAAACCCAAAAAATTATTACCTGCCATTTGGGCAATGGAGCCTCGATGACCGCCATAAAAGACGGAAAATCATTCGACACTTCCATGGGTATGACTCCTACCGAAGGTTTAATGATGGGGACACGTTCGGGCGACATCGATCCGGGAACACTGCTTTACATTGCCGACAAAGAAGCAACCAGCATCGGATACACCAACACCTTACTCAATAAATTTTCTGGAGTTGTAGGAATATCGGGTGTTTCATCCGACATGAGAGATGTTGAAAACGCTGCCAATGATGGCAACCACCGTGCTCAATTAGCTTTGGATATGTACGCTTACCGTGCAAAAAAATACATTGGAGCTTATGCCGCTGCACTCGAAGGTGTTGACGTAATTGTATTTACCGGAGGAATTGGAGAAAATGATACTGAAACGCGTAAAAAAACCCTACGTGGACTTGAATTTTTGGGCATCGAACTCGACCCTGAGAAAGAAAATGTACGTGGCAAGGAAACTTTGATTAGTACTGAAAACTCAAGGGTAAAAGTACTTGTTGTTCCAACAGAAGAGGAACTTATGATTGCCAATGACACATACGAAATTGTTTCGTAATTAAAATTCAATCACAAAAAAAAGCAGCCTCAAATCGAGACTGCTTTTTTTGTGATCTGTTTTTTCACCATCCCACTAAAGTGATACCGGCTGAAAAAGGATACAATTCAGGACCTCTGTCTTTTTGGAACATTGTGTTCAACGAATAGGTTGCATACAAGTTGATAATTCCATACCCAAACCGAACAGATACATCAAACTTGAAAGGTGCTAAGTGATAGCTATTGAAGTCTTTCACGATATTTCTGTTTCCACCGGAAGGAGAAGTACGTGTTTGAACGGTTTCTCCGGTAAAGGGATCAGTTAACCTGAAAGTGGCATTCGATTCATTAAAATATATCTTTGTATGGGTACTTAACCGGGCACTAATCAATGCTCCAACGGCCATATGGAACCTATGGGTTCGTTTTTCCTGATTGGTTTGAATTTCAAAAAACAAAGGTACAGTCAGATAAAACGCGGTTAATTTGGTTTTTCGTACTGAAATATCTTTCATATAAAAACCCTTAATTGTACTGCTGTCTGGAGTTAAGAAGGTTGAATTTGAAAAACGGTAATTATTCCATGTAAGCCCTAAACCGGTAATCAAACCCATGTTGTTCTTTTTACTTAAGGAAATATTTTGTTCATAAAGGTTTAAATTTAAATTAATTGACTTTTCCATTTGCAAAGCAAGGTAATCATCGGCCTTATCAAAACTCATATCGAAATCTGGAGTCAAGTAACCATTTAATCCTATATCAACTCCTCCCCAGTTTCCGTTAAACTTCTTTGGGCGATTGCGCTCCCAGGTAACATTGCCTTCGTCTGTTACCACCAAACGATGACGTCCTAGAGCAACCACGGTGGTATCTCCATCCACGACTTCAAAATCCAATGTGCCCAACGAAACTTTGGTAGTATCGGAATACCGGTGCGGGTTGGTTTTTACATCACCTACAATGGTAATGCTCTGTGTTTTATTGCCATTTCTAATAACAAGTGCATCTGGATACGCCACAAAACGAACATCAGAAGCTCCTGAAGCATCGTAAGTAAGTGAGTTGGTTGCATTAACCATACAATTACTTGCGCCACTTGCATCTACAACAGAAGTTACCGTCTCGAGCGATTTAGCCATCACTTCGGATGCTCCGCTACACTGAATGGTACTCACATTGGCTTTCCCCTTTAGGATTACATCAGAAGCGCCCGAAACATCTAACATAACCGATTCGTATGCTAAATCAAGAATAACATCAGAGGCACCACTTACAAATAATTTCAAGTCTTCACCTTGAAGCACACTTTGTGTTTTTACATCAGCAGCACCACTAACCCGAAGCGTTTCCAGCGTAGGCAGCGTAACATAAAAGGTCATTGTGGTGTAGTTGCGAATGTTTTTTGTATTAGAAAATTCCAACATATTGTTTTTAACCTCCACCTGAACAAACTCCAATAGATTAGCATCTGTTTCCACAACAACTTTAAATTGATCTCCAGGAATTAAAATAACATCGCGCGCACCGCCAACTTTAACCGAAGTAAATGAGTCAACAGTTCTGTCTTGCTTTACGACATCACCATTTCCTTTTATCTGAGCCTGTGTCACCGACCATGACCCAAAGGTAAACAAGCTTACGAATAATATTAAAACTACTTTTTTCATCTTGGTATTTTTTATGATTTAAAAGTAGGACGGTGAAGTTATTGAATTTGTTACATGCCCAAGCACATTTCCTATAATTTAAGTGCTTTAACCTTCTCGACCAGTACATTAGCCATCTTCATATTCGATTGATGGGTCCATCCTGCAATATGGGGTGTAAGTAAAACATTGACCATAGTAGTCAATTTAGAAAAACCAGTAGATTGTTGAATGGCTTCAAATGAAAGGCCTTCGTACTCAAGCACATCCAGACATGCTCCTATAATCAGTTGTTGATCCAACGCTTGAATCAGGTCACTGGTTTTCACTACTTTACCACGTGACGTATTTACCAAATAAAACGGTTTGGCGAATTTGGTAATCATTTTTTCATCAAACATATAGTTTGTCTCTTTGGTCAAGGGTACATGAAAACTCAGAATATCTGCCTGTTGATAAATCTCATCCATCGTTGATTCTTTTACAAGAGAGTTTCCAAACCCTGTTTTATACTTGTCATAAGCCAAAATGCGCACATCAAACCCCTGAAGCTTTCGGGCAAACGCACTTCCTGTATTTCCGTATCCAATAATGCCAACGGTTTTTCCTCCCAATTCAATCCCCCGGTTTTGTTCACGCAACCAAATACCTTTACGGACCTCTGCATCAGCAATTAATAACCGATTAAACAAGGCTAGTAACATTCCAACAGCCTGTTCAGCAACAGCATCGCGATTTCCTTCAGGAGCATTTAAACAAACCACCTGATTTTTTTCAGCTACTTGTATGTCTATATTTTCCATTCCCGCACCTACTCGGGCAATAAAACGCAACTGTGAGGCAAAACTTAAAAATTCTGCATCAATTTTAATTTTGCTTCGGATCACTATCCCCATATATTGCGAAGCAATTTTCAAATAATCTCTCCTTTTATACTCAGGAAAATAATCACAGGTAAAACCCAATTCCTGTAAAAGCGGGGTTAGAGATGGGTGGGCACTATCGATAAAAAGTACTTTTCTTTCAATCATTGTAAACTATAGCTTAAATTTGCACCTTATTCGCGCCGAACACGCTTAAATATAAGGCAAAAGTACAACGAAAGTGTCTATTTTTTGAGATATCAGGTTCCCGTGTAAGATTTTTATTACTTTAGATTATATAAAAAGTTGGCTGATGTGGCAATTTATTGTGAGGATGATTTTGCGTAACCGATTGTTAATACTCATTACAATTGGTATTTTAACGATTTTTATGGGATGGAAGGGTTCGAGCATTAAAATGTCATACGAAATGGCAAGGATGTTACCTGAATCAGATCCTATTACGCAAGAATATGAGCATTTTAAGGAGCAATTTGGTCAAGATGGTAGCGTTATTTTTGTAGCCATTCAAGACCCTGATTTATACACCCTTGAACATTTTAACCAATGGTACGACATCAGTTACAATGTACTTAAAATTCATGGCGTACAAGAGGTTGTTTCAGTTGCACGACTATATAACTTGCAAAGAAACGACAGCTTAAAGAAATTCGAATTTAATCCCATCGTCGCCTCTCGGCCTGAAAGGCAAGAACAGGTTGATACCATCAAACAAACAGTATACAGTCTTCCATTCTACGAAAACAGACTTTTTAACAAGGAAACCGACGTTACTTTGATGATGATCACCTTGGACAAAGAAATATTAAACTCTAAGGCCAGGGTAGGATTGGTGCACGATATTAAAGCTGTCGTCGATCATTACGGCACCAACAATAACCTCGAAGTATATTATTCAGGACTGCCCTATATCCGTACTGTTACTTCCAAAAAAATTGAAAACGAACTTCTTATGTTCGTATTGCTTTCCTTGGTGATTGCTTCCATATTGTTATTTATTTTATTTCGGTCGTTAAGGGCGGTAATATTTGCCATGCTGGTTGTTGTAATCGCAGTGATCTGGGTTCTTGGCACCACTGCATTGCTCGGATACAAAATCACCATCCTCACGGGAATTCTCCCCCCTTTATTAATTGTTATTGGTGTTGAAAATTCAATTTTTCTATTAAATAAATACCTGGATGAGTTCCGTTTGCATGGCAACAAAGTTAAAGCGCTTTCGCGGATGATTTCACGTATTGGCAATGCCAACCTGCTTACTAATGCTACCACCGCTGCCGGATTCGCCGCATTTATTGTAACCAGTAATGCGTTGTTGGTGGAGTTTGGTATTGTGGCCTCCATCAATATTTTGGTTACGTACTTGTTGTCCCTATTCATTTTGCCCATCTTGTTCAGTTATTTTCCTGAACCTAAAAGCAAGCATCTGAAACATCTTGAAAAAGGGATAATTAATCGCATTGTGGTGGGAGTAACCAAAATTGTAATAACACGACGTAAGGTAATTTATATCATTACCGTTTTCTTTTTTGTAGCTGCCATATTTGGGATTACCAAATTAAAAACCACAGGTAATATTGTCGACGACATTTCACACAAGGATAAACTCTACAAAGACATGATCTTTTTAGAGCAGAATTTCAAGGGGGTTATGCCGTTAGAAATCACCATCGACACAAAAAAACCAAAGGGAATTTTACGCCTGTCGACTTTACAAAAAATCGATCAGCTTCAAAATGTATTAGGTACCTATCCTGAATTTGCTAAACCTCTTTCTGTTGTAGAAGTAGTAAAATCAGCCAAACAGGCGTTCTATCGTGGAAATCCTGAAATGTATTCGCTCCCCAACAATCAGGAAAAAAACTTTATTTTATCGTACGTTCCTAGCTTAGGAGGTGGAAATAAAGGAATCCTGAATGCCTTTGTAGATAGCAACCTGCAAATCACAAGGGTTTCAGCGCAACTCGCCAACATTGGAACCAATGATATTGAACGTATTTTGGCCGATTTGGAACCTAAAGTAGATGAAATTTTCCCACCTGACAAATATGAAGTCCATCTTACTGGAACAAGTGTCGTTTTTCTTAAGGGCACTAACTACCTGGTAAACAACTTATTTATGAGTCTTGGTTTAGCACTTATTGTAATTACTATTCTGATGGCGCTAATTTTCTCATCCTTACGGATGATCATGATCTCTCTGGTTCCCAATCTTATTCCTCAAATACTTACCGCAGGAATGATGGGCTATTTTGATATATCCATCAAACCCTCAACCATCTTGATTTTCAGCATTGCATTGGGCATCAGTGTAGACAACACCATTCACTTTCTGTCGCGTTATCGACTTCAACTCAAACACCACAACTGGAATATTAGAACTTCGGTGCTAGCTGCACTCGAAGAAACCGGATACAGTATGATATATTCTGCCATTGTATTATTCTTCGGATTCTATATTTTTACACTTTCATCCTTTGGTGGAACTGAAGCCTTGGGATATCTTGTATCGTTCACCTTGGTGGTTGCCCTATTATCCAACCTTTTTGTATTACCCTCGTTGCTATTAAGTCTCGACAACAAACTAATTACAAAATCGTTTAAAGAACCAATGGTGGAAGTATTTGATGAGGAAGAAGATGTGGAACTTGACGAACTACTTATCGAAGAATTAAACTCAGAAGAAAACTCAAAATAATTGATCATATGAAAGGAATCATTCTTGCCGGCGGAGCCGGAACGCGCCTGCACCCACTCACCATTGCGGTGAGCAAACAATTAATGCCCATATACGACAAACCCATGATTTATTATCCGCTATCGGTATTGATGATGGCAGGTATTAAAGAAATTCTAATTATTTCAACTCCTCACGATCTGCCTAACTTTAAGCTTTTACTGGGTGATGGAAGTCAGATAGGTTGTAATATTCAATATGCCGAACAGGTAATTCCTAACGGACTTGCTCAAGCCTTTGTTATAGGGGAAGAGTTTATTGGTAACGATAAAGTATCGCTTATTCTTGGTGATAACATCTTCTACGGAAGTGGTTTGCAGGATATTCTGATGAAAAACAGTGATCCCACAGGTGGTGTGGTTTTCGCCTACCATGTTTCTGATCCGGAAAGATATGGAGTAGTTGAGTTTGATGAAAAATTCAACGCCCTGTCAATTGAAGAAAAACCAACCAAACCCAAGTCATCTTATGCGGTCCCTGGTTTGTATTTTTATGACAATTCAGTGGTTGAAGTAGCAAAAAATCTCAAGCCAAGTGCACGTGGAGAATACGAGATTACCGATGTAAATAAATACTATTTAAAAGAAGGCAAACTCAAGGTAGGCATGCTAAGTCGTGGTACTGCATGGCTTGATACAGGTACTTTTTCGTCGCTTACCCAGGCTTCTCAATTTGTGGAGGTCATTCAGGAACGTCAGGGACTCAAAATTGGTTGTATTGAGGAAATTGCTTACAAAAAAGGATTTATCAATGCCGAACAATTAAAAGCCATTGCCGAACCGCTGTTAAAAAGCGGATATGGCACTTACCTCATGGGGTTATTAAAACATTAAATAACTTTCTGGAAAAAATACAGAATGAAGAATTACGATCAGCTGATCAGCTATTTTGAAAAACAGTTAGAAAAACAAAATTTCGCAGGAGAGCCAAAAGAGTTGTACGAACCCATTTCGTACACCATTAGCTATGGAGGTAAGCGTATTCGTCCGGTATTGACGCTAATGGCCTGTGAATTATTTTGTGGAGACGCCGAGAAAGCGTTACAACAGGCCATTGCCATCGAGCTCTTCCATAATTTTACGCTAATTCATGATGATATCATGGACAATGCGCCCATTCGCCGTGGACGAGAAACAGTGTATAGAAAATGGAATGGCAATATTGCCATTCTTTCAGGTGACACCTTGTTTGCATTGGCTTATCATTATGCTCAACAGGCCGATAAGGAAATACTTAGTCCTATTTTAAGTGTGTTCAACCAAACTGCCATTGAAGTGTGCGAAGGTCAACAATTCGATTTGAATTACGAGACCAATAACCAGGTTACGGTGGATAAATACATCAACATGATCAGGTTAAAAACCGGTGTTTTGTTTGGAGCTAGCTTGAAAATTGGAGCCATTATTGGTGGTGCTTCCGCAGAAGATGCCGACAATCTGTATCATTTTGGTGTGAATATAGGACTTGGATTTCAGCTTCAGGACGATTTGCTCGACACTTTTGGAGATGAGACTATTTTTGGTAAGAAAACAGGAGGTGACATCATTACCAACAAGAAAACCTTTCTGTATTTAAAAGCACTTGAATGCAGCGATGCAGACCATCGGGAACAGCTTATTTCGCTTTACAATATGGATGATATCGATGCTGAGTCTAAAATTTCTCAGGTGAAAAATATATTTAATTCATTGAATATTAACCAATTGACTGCGACTGAAATTGAAACTTTCTACAACAAAGGGATGGAGTACCTTAACAAAGTAAAACTTGAGCAGAGCAACAAGGAAATATTGATAGATATTGCCTCAAAAATGATTCAACGGGATAAATAATCCGGATACTATGCTTCGTTTAAAAGAGCTAATTTTTCTTGAAGTTCTTCCCACAATTCCATTTGAGAGCTGATTTTGCTTTCAATGGCATCGTGCGATTTGAATAATTCACCGGACTGAATTTGGTCGGGATACAACAAAGGCTGTGCAAGTTTCTCATTGATTTCGTTTAACTGGATTTCGGCTTTTTGTATGGCATCTTCCACTCCTTTAATTTCCTTCTCTAGTTTACGAATCTCGCGATCTTGTTCTTTCTTCTTTTCCCACTTCAGTTTACTCTCCGATTGTTGCTTATCAGCGTTACTTTGTTGTTTATCCTTGTATTCCAAATGAGTTAAATGCTCCATTTTTCTCTTTTCGAGATAAGTGGTGATATCGCCCAAATGTTCTTTTATTGCACCACCCTTAAACTCGTACAACCGTGAAGTCAATCCTTGCAAGAAGTCCCGGTCGTGAGAAACAATCACCACTGTGCCTTCAAACTCCAACAAAGCCATTTTAAGCACTTCCTTCGATTGAATATCCAGGTGATTGGTAGGTTCATCCAATAACAGAAAATTGCTGGGAGACAACAATAGCCGAACCATCGAAAGACGGGATTTCTCCCCTCCAGACAAAACCTTCACCTTTTTATCCAAATCATCGCCACGAAATAAAAAAGAACCCAATAAATCTTTAATCCTTGTCCTGATATCACCCACGGCTACCTGATCGATGGTTTCAAAAACAGTTAGTTCTTTGTCCATTCGTTCATTTTGATCTTGGGCAAAATAGCCAACAATAACCTGGTGGCCCATTTTGATGATTCCATCATGATCTAAATTTTCGGCCATTATTTTAGCTAGGGTGGATTTCCCCTCACCATTTCGTCCTACAAAAGCGACTTTCTCACCTCTAAGAATCTGAAAATCAATTCCGGTAAGCACTTTCTTTGAGCCATAGCTCTTTACAACCTTTTCTCCCTCTACGGTTATCTTACCACTGTGTGGTGGAGGTGGAAACTTAAAGTAAATCGATTTTTTATCACGTCCATCCAACTCAACCACATCCATTTTCTCCAACATCTTAACCCGCGACTGCACCTGCTTGGCTTTGGATGACTTGTACCGAAACCGTTCAACAAACCGCTCGATCTCTTTGATTTGCCGCTGTTGATTATCAAATGTCGCCTGGGTTTGTTCTTCACGCTCATTTCTCAACTGGATGTACTGGCTGTAGGGAACTTTGTAATCGTAAATCTTTCCCTTATTCAACTCCAGCGTTCTGTTGGTTACATGGTCCAGCAATTTTCTATCGTGAGAAACCACCACAACGGCTCCTGAATAGGTTAGTAAATAATCTTCAAGCCATTGAATGGATTCAATATCCAGGTGATTGGTGGGCTCATCAAGCAACAGCAACGAAGGTTTAATCAGCAAGAGCTTGGCAAGTTCTACACGCATTTGCCATCCCTGACTAAAGGTATTCATGGTTCGGGTGAAATCTTCGGGTGAAAAACCCAATCCCGACAAAAAGCGTTCAGCCTCACCACGAATGCGCTCTGGAGTGTACATCTTTAAAGTAGTGGTAATTTCTTCTAACCGCTCTATTTTCTTTCCATATTCCTCCTCATCATAAGTGGATGAAGTAAGTGTTTCCTGAATATCATGTACTTCATTTTCAAGTAATTGAAGAAACTCAAAAGCCAACATGGTTTCATCAACGATGTTTAAAACACTGGTAATTTCTTTTTCTTGAGGCAAATAACCCGCTGAGTCATTTTTAGGAAAATCAACGCTGCCCGCATCACAGGGAATCAGCCCATTCATGATCTTAAACAAAGTGGTTTTTCCGGCTCCATTAGCCCCGGCCAAACCAATTCGGTCGCGAGGATTAACGTTAAATGTTACTCCTGAAAATAAAGGCGTTCCGCCAAACTCTTTGGTAATGTTGTTGATGGTAATCATAAGCGGGGCAAAGGTAAAAAAAAAGGGAGCACCCGATGGATGCTCCCTTTTGTATTGGTAGGTAACTACCTTAAGAAATTATTATTCTGCAATAACAACTCTTTTGGTAACTACGCCATTGGCTGTGTTAATCTGTACAACATAAACACCAGCTTCGTAAGAAGCAGTATTCAGTACTACAGAGTTTGCACCGGCAAGTTCAGCATTGTAAACAACCTGACCAACATAGTTCATTACAGTTACCTGATTCATGGCTACGTTAGAAGTTACGTTTACTTTGTCGCTTGCTGGGTTAGGATACAGGCTAAGTTCGCTGGCGTCAGTATTGTTAACGTCAAGAATTAAGACATAAACAAAATCTTCAGTCATAGGAACATTGTAACCTGGCATTGATTCACAGTAGTCAGTTTCACTTTCCCATACACAAGTAACTTGGTACCAGTATCCGTTTCCGGTTACAGTAGTTTCGTCAAGGTAGGTATAAGCTTCAACACCAACTTCAGCTGGTACATAGTCGAACATTTCGTACTCGGCCATTTCGTCAGTTTTACGATATACGTTGAAACCAGCGATTTCACGATCACCTTCTGTGTTCATGTTCAGTACGCTATTAGCGCCTGTTCCATTACCAGAGATGGCAAGTTCAGCACCATTTGAGTATGAATCTTCAGGTTTATCCATTGGCAGAGCAGCTACAACACCAGTTACAGTAGTTACATAACCACGTAAGTTCCAAGTGTTCATTAAGCTATAATCTGTCAAATGTTCCCAAAGAACACCATCCAAAGTAATCAAGTCACCATTAGGCTCGCCCATTGCGTTACCCACAGCAGCAGGATAGTTTGCACCGTCCATGGTGTAAACAGTAATCCAAAGTTCTTTGGTTACGTCAATAAGAACAGGAGTTGACAAAGTAACTTCTTCCCATGTTTCAAGACCCAAACCACTTAGAGCTTGTGTATGTAATAAGGTTGCAGCATTGGCACCTTGGTAGATACGCAGTTCGTCAGTTGCATCAGTTCTATTATAGATAGAAATCTTTGTTAAAGAAGAACCAACATATCCTGAAAGTTGTGAAGGATCAAATTTAATAGCCCATGAGAATGCGGCTGGTCCACCGATACCGTCAACATTTACACCATCATCATAGTACAACCAATCAGCGATAACTGGCTCAACAGGTGCATTCCAAGTTAGTAAAGCATCTTCAAGATTGTATTCTACAACTGCAAGATCACTAATGCTTTCACATGTTCTGTATACTTCAATGTTGTCAACAAACCATGAAATAATATCAAATGAATTTTCACCCATTGCTGAGAAACGTACTTTAATTACGCGACTAATAGCATAAGATGTAATATCAATATGATTTGATGTCCAATCTATATCACCATTGTTAGCAAATGTAGCTACAACATTCCATGTACTTCCGTTATAAACTTCAACGTTCAGCATTTCCATACCTGTTGAGTTACGGTCGTCTAATTTAATGTCGAAATCTAACCACATGTCACCTTCGGTTAACAGATCAGCGGTTAATGGATTACTGGTCAGGCTTGACACATAACCATCTTCCAACAATGGATCCCATGTAAATTCTGCTGATGGTTCTGGATCGCCTTGTACAGGGTTAATAATCCAGTTGTCACCGTCAGTTGTCCATGAGTTAAATCCAAAGGTTCCTTGATCCCATCCTTCGAAGAATGGTATTGGGAATCCCCATACAACATTAATAAAGTCTGTTCCTTCCCATACTGATTCACCAAAGTCTCCTGGGAATCCAAAACGGGTTAGGTCATAAACTGCAGATACATCAAATCCGTACATACCTGGATCAATAGGATTGATTACGTAGTTAACCCACTCATCAACATCTTGACCTTCGTACATAATTTCAGCAATTTGTTCGGCATCTTGATATAAGATGAATGAATAAAGTCCTTCTGGAACATCACCACCTGGAGAAACTCCACCATTGTCACCTAGGTCGTAACCAAAGGCAGGAGTACCTTCACCTTGCATGGTTCCACCAAGAGTCCATTTACCACTTACGATGTCACCATCGAAGTACAGACCACCAGCGATACCGGCTGAACCGAAGTCATCACTTACACTGTGCATAACACCTGTTAAGCTTCCTGTTGCAATATCCATTTGAGATACCCAACATCCACCACCTGAAGATGTTCCTTCGAACAACCACAAGAATGGACCACCGTCAGTAGCACCATCGTATGCTAAACCATAGATACTTGGAGGACCAGAGATGGTATTTAGAATGGCACCTGATCTGTCAAATAATGTCAGGTCAGTATCCCAGTTATTAGCCCAGAATCCATCAGCATCTTCGTCGTATGCAATAGCACGACATGCAGTAGGAGCAGAAATTGTACTAATCAAAGTTTGGTTAGTAAAGTCCATTTCCCATACAGTGGTAGCAGCAGCAGCACCATACATATATGTTCCATCGAAAGCTAAGTCACGAAGACCACTTACGCCAGGAATTGTAAAGGTTTCAATAAAGGTTCCGTCTGTAGCGAACTTAACAATGTTATTGCTTGACCAAACTGGAGCATAAATAAATTCACCATCAGTTTCAGCACCAGCTAAACCAGTTAAACCAGAAGGTCCTTCCATTTGGAATCCGTAGAAAATATCCCATAAGTCTCTGCTTCCGCTATAAGTAGCAGTTGAAGCATTACCTTCTAAGTTAGCAGCCACAGTTTCACCAGGTACATAAGTACTGCGATCGAAAGCCATCATTGTGCTGGCCTCAGTCATTGTAGGATTCCACATCAATGGAATTTCGTTTGTACCATATACATATTCATCACCTAAGTTACGTGGAGGATACAAATATCCTGAAGTCCATGTGAACTCAATAGGATCAGAAATACCACAAGCATAAACGGCAGCTACACCAGCGGTATAGGTTTGTCCGTATGTCAGGTTAGTAAAGGTATGTGTACGAACATCAACATCAGTTTGGGTCATGAAAGCACCATCTAAGTATACATAGTATCCTAAGATTTCTGCAGGTCCATTAGTAATAGATACATTATCTACTGCCCAACCAGAAGCCCATTGTGCCATATCATCGTAGTGGAAAGCAAACCAGATAGCGGAAGATCCACCAGGGCCAGAGAAGGCACTCAGGTCAACCATTTCTGTTGTCCAACCACCAACTGCAGATACAGATTGTAGGATATCCCATGTGGCACCGCCGTCAAGACTGTACTCAACAAAGGCAGCTTCGCCATAACTCATAGTGAAAAAATGATCAAAATTGAGTGCGAAATCTGTACTTTCTCTTAAGTCAACAGAAGGAGTAATCAAGTAATCTGCACTACCATCATGATTTGAGTCCATGTCATCATTTACATAAGCATAGAAACCGTCTCCTGGAGGAATGGGGAAATAAGAACTTCCACCATCGTCACCACGCTCCCAACCAACTGGATCGTTGGATAAAGCTTGCCAGCCCACTGGTGGGAAGGTTGTGCTTTCAAATCCTTCATTGGCAAGAGAGAAGATAATTGGCTCGTCCCATGTAGCTACAGAAGTAGCAGCATCAACAAACAAGTTACGTGGCATGTATTCTTTTTCAGAAAGAATCAAGGTAATAACTTGGTCGCCACCGATAGTAATATCATAAGAAATTGGGTTGTAACCTACTTTGAATACGGTAATGGTGTATTTTCCATAAATTACGCTATCGAATACAACAGTACCATCAGCACCTGTTACATCAAACAATGACATATAAGGATATTCTGAACCGTCAAGGCTAACTTCAACACCTTCTGGTGTTTCACCATCACACAAAGTTACATTTACAGTAATTTGAGCACTTAACAAGTGAGCCACAGTATTTGAATAAACCCATTCTGATTCTCCCATATCGTAAACAGCTTTAACTGCATAAGCATAGAAACCTGCAGGTTGTCCGCCAAAGGCTACATCATTGTATTCAGTAACGCCTGATGGGTTAGCAATAGCAGTTAATGTACCTGATTCTGGTCCAACGTTTGGATCAAAATTGCTTACACGAGCTACAACATAATTTGTCAAATCTCTGTCACCTGCAACATTTGCATTGGCAACTGGTAAAATTTGACCAGTTTTAACTGTACCACTCACGCGTGTAGGTTCGCCACTAGCGATGAACAACGATTGGGCTGATTCAGGAATCTTAGGTAAGTTTACAGTTGTAGTTTGGCTTGTCATAACAACACTGCTGGTTGGACCGCTTACATAAGCTCTCATCATGAAATCTTGGTAAGGAGACATTCCCCATGTAGGGTTGTTTGGCATTTTAGCGTATGAACGATAAACAATAGGTTGTTCGTTATCAATAGCGATAGGAGCAGAGTTAGCTGCGGTTCCTAATTGCCACATTACAAGATAGAAATCTCCATCTTCAACAGTAGCATCAAGTCCATAAAACTCAACCCATCCATAATTATCAACACCTACAACAATAGAGTCTAATACTGTTCCTGGCATTCCGTTGGTACCGTCATCATCGATAACACCAACAGCCATAGTTGAACCAATAAAGTTAGCGTTTGCTGGGAATGATCCATCACCCACGTTTAAACGACCACCGATAGCGGTAGCAGGATATCCAACAGGAGTGAAACGTACAGCTACAGCACCACCAGGTAATGACCATACAGTGTATTCGTCAGCTGTACCATCATCATAAGCTATTTCGTAAGGTCCCATAGGTAGTGACCAACTAACTAAACATTGTGTATCAGCTTCATTTGGATCAGCATATACCCATTGTACTGGATAAGGAGCTTCACAAAGTGTAGCATTTACTTCAACAGGAGTTCCAACAACGGCTACAACACCCATTTCAGTATAACCATCTAAACCTAATTTTGCGAATTCGATGTCATAAGTACCGTCATCTACCCATAATTCGTATAGACCATCAGCATCAGTTTCGGTTGTCCAGTCAGTACCTAAAGCGGTTACTGTTACACCAGCAATACCTAAACCTGAATTACAATCAACAACTTCGCCAAAAATAATAGCTGGTTCGTAAACTACCATGGTATTACCAATCATAGTTGAAGGAGCAGCTGGATCATTGGTTACCAGTTCAAGATCTTCCAAATAGGTTCCTACTGGGAAGCCCATAGAGGTATAAGTAACTTCAATTAAAGCTGATCCACCGGCAGGAATAAATCCTTGAGCTGGCACAACATCTGTGATAAAACTAGGAACAGGTACAACGGCGTACAAAGTTCCTTGAGGAATACCAGCAATTGGAGGACCTACAGCATAAGCTACGTTATCTTCAGTATCCATGATTTCATAAGAAATCTCACTAGGCCATGAACCACTTACATAGGTTGTATAAATTTCGTCACCGTCTTCAACTGGGAAATAAACAGTCTCAGGACCGGTACCACTAGCTAAAGTTACGTTATCTAATACCAAGTTGCCAGCAACATAGATATCAATTGATCCACCATTCCATCCGTCACCGTATGAGTCGTGCAATACAACTGAATAGATGCCTGAGAAACGAGCTTGAGTAGTAACATAAGCAGGGAATTCAAACGCCATAGTTCCAGTTCCTGTATTGCGGATAGTGAATGAATCTCCACCGTAGGACTCTGGCCATAATTCGTCATATAAAGGAACATCAACCAAAGTTAATGTTGGGTTTGCCCACTCAATACATTCAGGACCGGCAGGAGCGCTGGCACCTTGATTGTATACAGCTTGAACAGTATAACAGAAGTTACCATAATTGGGCAGCATATCTACATAGCTTGCTGTAGCAGAAGTTCCAATTGGAACACTGTTTCTGTTAATTCTGAAGTACAAAAAGTTTGATTGGATAGCATGTGTCCAACTCATGGTAACCTGACCAGTTACATCATTTGTTAAATCAACATTCAAATCAGAAATAGGCTCAATTGGGTCACCGGCGATAGCCATAGTAACAGGAATAGTAATGGTTCCTACATCAGGACTTGTTGTTAAAACGATGTCCGCTGTATAGAAATCACCTACTTCAGTACCACTGGCATCAAAGTTAGCAGCAAGGTTATAAGAAGAACCTCCACCGTTTACCATACCTTCGTATTCACCAAGGGTCAACCAGTTACCAGCTCCACCACCACCAAGGCACATGGCCATTGTTGCAGGGGCAAGTGAGGTATAAGATGAACCAGTCCATTGCAATGCAGAACCTGCTCCATTATAAGTATTTAACCAGTAGTTTGTTGGAGGGCCTGATACAGCCTTAACAACTACCCAACCATCGGTAATAGCCAATGGAGTAATTTCAGCAGTAAAGACGTATGTATCATATCCAATAACCTGAACACCTGTATTTACAGCAGTTAAAGTATAAGTACCTGAACTTAATAAAGCACCTGGAGTAGCTCCGGCTTCATAAATCTCAATTACATAATCTTTTGTAGCAGGAGGAGCAGCTGTAAAAATAGTCCAGAAAGTAACACTACTTACAGTACTTGTTACACCTGAAAATGATTGTGCAACATAGTAAGCAGTTGACATATCACTGGTATTACCATTGTCTGATCCAACAGGAGGGTTACTAAATACTGATCCATCTGGGCAGTCCATAGTTCCTCTGTCGTTCATGGCAGGGCCATTGGCAGGAAGGAAGGAACCAGCACCAAATTTACCATCAAAGCGGGTCATGGTTGAGAAATCAGTACCTTGACCAGGATTGTTAACAGCATTAGTAGTTACAGGGTAGTTAACAACAGCTGTCCAGTCAACAGGACCAGAACCAGTATTTAACATACCAATATAACGGGTAAGATATTCGTTGGGAGCTAAAGTTTCGTCCAAACGGAGAGGAGAAACTGTTAAGTTAGGTGAGGTAAGTACAAAATCTTGTGTTACGGTCATACCGCCAACAGCAGTTACTGTAGCAACACCAGTATTGTAACCAGGTTTCATACATGAAATTTCGTAAGTACCATTAGGTATAGCAGAAATTAAGTATGTACCTGTACCATCAGTAGTTGTGTTCAGAACACCATCTACATAAATTTCAGCACCACCGATACTCAAACCAGCAGAGTTACTAACGTTTCCAGTGATATCACCAGGAACCAGATAGCTAATTTCGAAATTGTCAACCATAGCAACATCACCACCACCATAATAGTTGTAGTAATATTTACCTGAATTTTGAATGGCAATATCAAAGCTGGCCAAATTTTGGTAAGGAGTCATGTCAAACTGTAAGGTTTGCCATGGGTCACCATTGGCAGTTGCAGCATTCCAAGAATCGTTTCCATCAACATCAGCAATGGGGGTACCATTGACCAATACACGGAAATACTCATAAGCCCAACCAAAAGAATAATTCTGACGCATGTCAAATTTCATGGTCATGTATCCAATATTACCTAGGTCAGGATGAATTTCCATGGCCAACTCAGAAATGTGAGTGGTATTGGTATTCCAAGCTTGATCGTAGGTAGTTGAAGTAGAACCACCAGTCCAACCAGTTGAACTAATACCTTCCATCATCACACCATAGGCTGATGCATTAGCAGCAGCAGCGTCGATAGTAGCATCAGCTTGAGCAGCTGGATAAGCCGTGATTTCAGCAGGGAAAGATCCACTGTCGAAATTTTCAGCAAATGGGAAAGTAGTAATTGGAGTAGGTCCTGATGGAGGCAATGTACCTGTTACTAACAGTTCATAGTTTCCAAAAGAAGTGCTATAACCATATACTTTTACATACATAGTAGAACCACCTGTAAATGGAATGCCGGTAATCTGTGAACGACTACCACAAGCATCATCATTATAAAACAGGTAGTTGGCATCAGCGCAAT
Source organism: Bacteroidales bacterium (assembly GCA_041582875.1). GTDB lineage: Bacteria > Bacteroidota > Bacteroidia > Bacteroidales > F082 > UBA6244. The sequence continues at coordinate 75,771 of JBFHGX010000002.1, forward strand.
CACCCCAAACTTCTACTTTGGTGTCATAGTCTGATCCGCAAAGGTCAACAGTAACTGTCATGTCATTGGCTCCGGTAAATTCATACCAGTCAGCACCAAGACTTACGATAGATCCTGCTTGCATTGGGTCGTTAATACTTCCGTAGTTATAAGGGTCGGTGCAATCGTCACCCATGGCCCTAACACCACCAGTATTCTGAGCATAAACGGGTTGCCCTAAGGCAGCGTCCTTTTGTAGCTCTAACTTTCTGTGAAAAGCTATCTCTTCCGGGCTCATCTGAGCCATCAGAAATGATGAACTTAACAGAAAGGTCAACATCATTAAATAAAACTTTGTAGTTTTTTTCATAAGATAATTGAATTTGTTAAGTGATAAATGATTAATTGATAAAGGATTTAATTGTAATAAGTTGATTAAATATGCACAATATTGTTAAGTGTTTATGCAATTTTATTTATGTTTTTAGTTAAATGATTAATCCACACGACCTGCAAAAATAAAATAATATTTGAGATAGTGGAAAATCCAACCTTTTTTTTGCCTTTTAATGAAAAATAACGGTACTATGTGCAGCGTAAAAATACGCTTCAAAAACAATGATACGGTATATTCGTTTTTTTGTTACCAACGAAGTGCTTAACTTAGGTTGCCATTGACACAAGCAGATAACTACAATTTACTTTTTTTCTATTAGTAAGAAACTTATTTATATAGCTTGATATGTGGGTTCTTCAATAATATTTTAATGAAAATTAATCGATAATTTTTGTCCGTTATATGAGTAAATCGCCCTTTAAAAGGGTATTCAATTTTACGATTCAGCATGTCAAAGACCGAATTTTAAGATAAGGACCGTTAACATCGTTTTGAAACTCTTTTCAAAATAAATCGACGTTAAGAACATTATGATAGTAGCCATAATTAATCAACACAGCATTCCTTATCAACAATAAGACAAATAAAAGTGGGTTTACCCCTACTCAGCGTATAAAATATATTGTTAAATATTTTTGTTACGATGAAGCATGCATACATTTATCTGAAAAAAAGCTGTAATACCATTTATAAATTGAAATTATCTCTACTCATGTTAAGGTATAATGCCGATATACAATTGAATAGGTTTTAGGAATGAAGTGAAGTTAAAGCTCATTTCAATTCATAATCGGTATTATCATCACACGGCACTGAAACTTTTTCAGATCGCCAATAAGACATGGTAAAATGGTAGCGTGAAAGAAACTACCTATAGCTATATATTTAGATTAGCTCCCCGCGAATTAGTTCAGCTTGCTAAAAAAAAGGGAGCACCCATTGGATGCTCCCTTTTGTATTGGTAGGTAACTACCTAAAAGAATGATTATTCTGCAATAACAACTCTTTTGGTAACTACGCCATTGGCTGTGTTAATCTGTACAACATAAACACCAGCTTCGTAAGAAGCAGTATTCAATACTACAGAGTTTGCACCGGCAAGTTGAGCATTGTAAACCACCTGACCAACATAGTTAAGAACAGTTACCTGATTCATAGCTACGTTAGAAGTTACGTTTACTTTGTCGCTTGCTGGGTTAGGATATACATTAAGTTCGCTGGCATCAGTATTGTTAACGTCAAGAATTAAGACATAAACAAAATCTTCAGTCATAGGAACATTGTAACCAGGAGCTGATTCACAGAAGTCTGTTTCACTTTCCCAAACACAAGTAACTTGGTACCAGTATCCGTTTCCAGTAGCGGTAGCTTCGTCAAGGTAGGTATAAGCTTCAACACCAATTTCAGCTGGAACATAGTCATACTGTTCGTAATCACCCATTTCGTCAGTTTTACGATATACGTTAAAACCAGCAATTTCGCGACTACCATTTTCAGTATTCAGAACATTGTTTTCACCAGCACCTAAACCAGAGATAGCCAATTCGGCATCGTTGGTATAATTTACAGCTGAATTATCCATTGGAAGAGCAGCAACCATTCCGGTAACTGTAGTAACAAAACCACCCAGGTTCCATGTACCATCCAATGGCACATCTGAAAGGTGAATCCATGTAACTCCGTCAGTTGTAATGAGGTCACCATTGGGTTGTCCCATAGATGCGCCGGTTGCAGCAGGATAGTTAGCTCCATCAGATGTAAATATTGTAATCCACAATTCTTTGGTTACATCCAAAAGTACAGGAGTAGTTAATTCAACTTCTTCCCATGACTCAACAGCAAGACCGCTAAGTGCTTGAGTATGCAATAAAGTTGCAGCATTGGCACCTTGATAGATACGCAATTCGTCAACAGCATCTGTTCTGTTGTAAACACGGATTTTAGTTAATGATGAACCAACATAGGCTGAAAGCTGTGAAGGATCAAATTTGATAGCCCATGAGAAGCTGGCAGGTCCGCCAATTCCATCAACGTTTACACCATCATCATATGACAACCAATCAGCAATTACAGGCTCAATTGGAGCATTCCAGCTAATCATAGCATCTTCTAGGTTGTATTCTACAGCTACGAGATCGCTCACACTTTCACAGGTTCTGTAAATTTCGATATTATCAACAAACCATGAAATAATGTCAAATGAATTGTCACCTGTAGCAGAGAAACGAACTCTGATAACACGGCTCATTGCATTGGCTGTAATATTGATGTGATTTGAAGTAAAATCGAAGCTACCTGTATTAGCAAATGTAGCAACTGTGCTCCATGTACTACCATTGTATACTTCTACATTCAACATTTCAGCACCAGTTGAGTTACGATCGTCTAATTTAACATCAAAGTCAAGGAAGATATCACCTTCGGTTAACAAGTCAGCTGTAATTGGACTACTGGTCAGGCTTGAAACATAACCATTTTCCAACAATGGATCCCATGTAAATTCAGCAGCTGGTTCTGGATCACCTTGAACAGGATTAATTATCCAGTTGTCACCATCTTTTGTCCAAGAATTAAATGCAAATGTTCCTTGATCCCATCCTTCGAAGAATGGCATTGGGAAACCGTAAGCTACGTGAACAGCATCACCACATTCAAATACAGATTCGGCGAAGTCACCTGGGAATCCAAAACGGGTAAGGTCGTACTTGGCAGTTACACAGAAATCATAAGTACCTGGATCAATAGGATTGATTACGTAGTTAACCCACTCATCAACATCTTGACCTTCGTAAGGAATTTCAGCAATTTGTCCACCATCTTGATACAAGATAAATGAATACAAACCTTCTGGAACATCTCCACCGGCAGGTACACCACTGTTATTACCTAAGTCATAACCAAAACCAGGAGTTCCAGCACCTTGCATAGTTCCACCTAGTGTATATTTACCACTTACGATATCACCATCGAAGTATAAACCACCTGCGATACCATCGGCACCAAAGTCATCACTAACACTGTGTTGAACACCAGTAGGTGCACCAGTAGCGATATCCCATTGAGAAACCCAAGCTCCACCACCTGAAGTTGTTCCTTCGAAGAACCAGAGGTAAGGGCCACCAGCGCTTGCGCCATCATAAGTTGCACCATAAATACTAGGTACACCGGTAATGGTATTTAAAGTAGCACCCGTACGATCGAACAATACCATATCAGTATCCCAGTTATTACCCCAGAACCCATCAGCATCTTCATCATAAGCAATAGCACGACAAGCTGTAGGAGCAGTAATTGTGCTGATTAAGGTATGGTTAGTAAAGTCCATTTTCCATACTGTAGTTGCAGCAGCTGCACCATACATATATGTTCCGTCGAAAGCTAAGTCGCGAAGACCACTAACACCAGGAATAGTAAAGGTTTCAATAAATGTACCATCAGGGCTAAATTTAGCAATGTCACTACTTGACCATACGGCAGCATAAATAAATTCACCATCGGTTTCAGCACCAGCTAAACCAGTTAAACCAGAAGCGGTTTCTTGAGGAATATTGTACAATACATCCCATAAATCTCTGCTACCGTTGAAAGAAGATGCAGAAGCATGGTCTTCCATTACACTAGCGTCAGTGTTTCCAGGAACATAAGTATTGCGGTTAAATGACATTAAAGTACTAGCTTCTGTCATTGGAGGATTCCACATCAATGGTACTTCGTTTGTACCATAAACGTACTCATTACCCATATTACGTGGAGGATATAAATATCCAGAAGTCCATGTAAATTCAGCAGGATCAGAAATACCACAAGCATAAACTGCAGCTACGCCAGCAGTATAAGTTTGACCATAATTCAGGTTAGTGAAAGTATGTGTAAGGTTATCAATAGCATTTTCAATCATGAAAGCACCATCCAAATATACATAGTAACCTAAGATTTCAGCAGGACCGTTGGTTACAGCTACGTTATCGATAGCCCAACCTGAAGCCCATTCACCGTTATCATCGTAATGGAAAGCGAACCAGATAGCTGATGATCCACCAGGACCACTGAAAGCACTCAGGTCAACCATTTCATTTGTCCATTCGCCAACAGCTGACATCGATTGTAAAATATCCCATGTTGCACCAGCGTCAAGGCTATACTCAACATAAGCTGATTCGCCATAGGCCATAGTAAAATATTGATCAAAGTTCAGAGTAAAGTCTGCACTTTCTCTTAAATCAACAACAGGAGTAATTAAGTAATCAGCACTTCCATCATTGGTACTACCAGCATCATCATCATTAGTAACAGCGTAGAAACCATCACCAGCAGGGATTGGGAAGTAAGCACTTCCGCCATCATCGCTACGTAACCAACCAGCACCTAAAGTACTAGCTTGCCAGTTAACTGGAGGGAATACGGTACCTTCGAATGTTTCAGTTTCAAGAGCAGTAACAATTGGTTCGTCCCATGTAGCTACAGAAGTTGTAGGATCTACATAAAGGTTACGAGGCATATATTCTTTTTCAGAAAGAACAAGGTTAATAACCTGATCGCTATTAACAGTTACAGCGTACTCAATAACATTGTAACCAACGGCGAATACAGTTAATACATACCTGCCATCAATAACACTGTCGAAAACAACGGTTCCGTCAGGTCCTGTAACATCAAATAAATCAAAATAAGGACATTCTTCACCTACTAGACTAACTTCAACGCCTTCAGGAACTTCACCATCACACAAAGTAACATTAACAGTAACTTCATTGTCAAGTGCATGAGCTACTACATTGGAGTATACCCAGTCAGATTCACCACTTTCGTAAACTGCTTTAACAGCATAAGCATAGAAACCTGCAGGTTGTCCACCAAAGGCTACATCATTGTATGAAACGCCTGTTGGGTTAGCAATAGCAGTAAGTGTACCTGTTGAAGGATCACCACAAGGATCGAAATTGCTTACACGAGCAACAATATAATTGGTTAAATCTCTTGTGCTATTAGCTGTCGCATTAGCTACGGCCAAAATTTGACCAGATTTAACAGTACCACTAACAAGTGTAGGTTCTCCGCTTGCAATAAACATCGCTTTTGCAGCTTCAGGAATCTTAGGCATGTTAACAGTTGTAGCTTGACTTGTCATAACAACACTGCTGGTAGGACCACTTACATAAGCTCTCATCATGAAATCTTGGTAAGGAGAAACAGCAAACGAAGTGCTATTAGGCATTTTTGCATATGAACGGTAAACGATAGGTTGTTCATTATCGATAGCTACAGGTGCAGAGTTTGCAGAAGTTCCCAATTGCCACATGGCCAAATAGAAATCTCCGTCTGCTAAAGTAACGTCTAATACATCAGCAAATTCAACCCATCCATAGTTGTCAACAGGCACAACAACTGAATCAAGAACAGTTCCTGGTAAACCATTGGTACCATCATCATCAATTACACCAACAGCCATTGAAGAACCAATAAAGTTTCCACCAGCTGGGAAAGTACCATCACCTACATTTATACGACCACCAATTACAGTTGCAGGATATCCTACAGGAGTAAAACGTACAGCTACAGCACCATTAGGCATAGCCCAAACAGTAAATTCATCAGCAGTACCATCGTCGTAAGCAATTTCGTAAGGGCCCATTGGTAACGACCACTCAACCATACACTCGGTATCAGCTTCGTTAGGATCAGCAGTAACCCATTGTACAGCATAAGCCGCTTCACAAAGTGAAGTATTTACTTCAACAGGAGTACCCACTGCAGCTACAATACCAGCTTCGGTAACAGGACCAAAACCAATTTTGCTAAATGTAATATCATAAGTGTTAGGATCTACGCGTAGTTCGTACATACCATCCTGATCAGTTTCAGTTGACCAATCAGTACCTACAGCAACAACGGAAACACCGCTCATGCCAATACCACTATTACAATCAACAACCTGACCATAAATATAAGCAGGATCGAATACAACCATTGTGTTACCAATCATGGTAGAAGCAGCGGCAGGATCATTAGTAACCAATTCTAAATCTTCAAGGTAAGTTCCAACAGGGAAACCCATAGAAGAGTATGTTACCATAATTTCAACTGAACCACCAGCAGGAACAAATCCTTGAGCAGGTTCAACAGAAACGATAAAACTTGGTTGAGGAACAACCGCATACAAAGTAGCTTGAGGAATACCAGCAATTGGAGGTCCTACAGCATAAGCTACATTACCTTCAGTATCCATAATTTCATAAGAAATTTCAGAAGGATATGAACCAGCAACAAAAGTTGTGTAAATTTCGTCACCATCTTCAACTTCAAAAGCGTAGGTTTCAGGACCTGAACCACTAGCAATAGTAATATCGGTAAGAACAGCTACACCAGCTACATAAACAGTGATTGAACCACCATTCCATCCATCACCATAGGAGTCGTGCAATACAACTTCATAAGTACCGGTAAAACGAGTGCTTGTTGTGATATAATCAGGGAAGCTGAAAGACATATTTCCAGTACCAGTATTTCCAATGGTAAATGAATCACCACCAAAATCTTCAGGCCAGATAGCGTCATCCAATGGCACATCTGTTAAAGTTAATGTTGGGTTAGCCCACTCAACAACAACAGGACCAGCAGGGACACTCATACCTTGAGTATAAACAGCTTGAACTGAATATTCGTAAATACCGTAATCAGGTAATATATCAACGTAAGAGTTGGTAGCTGATGTGAATACAGAACCATTTCTAGTAATTCTGAAGTTTACAAAATCAGATTGAATAGCATGTGTCCAGCTTAAAGTAACTTCACCAGTAATGTCATTGGATAAAGTAGCAACCAAACCTGAAATAGGCTCAATAGCGTCACCAGCGATGGTCATGGTTACAGGAATGGTAATAACACCAACATTAGGATTGGTTGAAATAACAATCTCAGCTGAGTAGTTTGTTCCAACAGTAGCTCCAGCAGCGCTGAAGTTAGTGCCTAAGTTGAATGAAGCACCACCACCAACAATAGTTCCAGCAGTTTCGTCAAGAACAATCCAGTCAGCAGTAGGTGAAGTAATGTAGTTAACAGTAGCTGTCCAATCAACAGGACCTGAACCCGTATTCAACATACCAATGTATTCAGTTACATATTGATTAGGTGCTAAAGTTTCGTTGAACAACAAAGGAGCAACGGTAAGGTTTGGTGATGTTAAAACAAAATCCTGTGTATTGGTGATACCAGCAATCACATTATAAACAACCATACCTGTATTGTAACCAGCTTTAACGCACTCAATGGTACGGTCTCCACTAGGAACATCAGTAACTAAATAATTACCTGAGCCATCAGTAGTTCCGGCCAAAACGCCTTCAACATAAATCTCAGCACCACCAATACTTAAACCGGCAGAGTTTGATACGTTTCCAGCAAGATCCCCTGGTGGAACATAAGCAATTTCCATATTATCGACCATGGCAACATCACCACCACCGTAATATAAATAGTCATATTTACCTGAATTCTGAATTAAAATATCAAAACTGGCTAGTGACTGAAAAGCAGTCAGATCAAAAGTTAATGTTTGCCATGAATCAGCATCAGCTGTTTCTGGATTCCAAACAGTATTTCCATTGATATCAGCGATAGGTGTACCATCTACCAATACCCTGAAAAATTCATAAGTAGAACCGAATGAGAAATTTTGACGCATATCAAAAGACATAGTCAAATATCCAACACCGGCAGGGTCTGGAGTAACAGTCATCCACATTTCACCAATATGATCAGCATTGTCAACGAATGCATTGTCATAAGTAGTTGAAGTAGAACCACCTGTCCAACCAGTTGAAGATCCACCTTCTAGCATCACACCAAAAGCAGAAGCATCAGCAGCGTCAGCTGAAACAGCTACACTTGACTCCGAACGTGAAAGTCCAGTGATTTCAACTGGGAAAGATCCTCCGTCGAAATTTTCAGTAAATGGAAAAACAGCAATAGGAGTTGGTCCTACTGGTGCCACATAAGCAGAAATGCTTAAGTCAAAATCAGCTACACAATCAGGAGTTGGCCATGTGTCGACCATGAAATAATAAGTTCCGGCAGCCAAGGTAACTTGAACTGAACGGGCACTCGCGCCAGAAGCAGTACTGCTAATAATACAGTTTGCTACATCTGGACAATCATCCATAACAGCAAAACCAGTCCAGGTTGTACTTTTAGGATCAAAATCGATTACATAGTCATCATCAGCTGCTACTACCAGTTGATAAACAATGTCTTCGCCTCCGTCATAAGAACCTAAACATGTCTCACTGTAGGTATTACCTCTACCGCAAGTAGTTTGATTCAAATCGCTGTAAGGAAGTTGCGTAGCAAAATCCACAACAATTGGAGTTGTGCAATCGTCACCAATAGCTCTGCTTCCTGGCGTAGCCATAGGAACATCGACTGTTGGGCCGTGCAAAGTTTGCTCATACTGCATTTCTACAGCATCTTGAGCCTGCGCTGTAAAGAAAGTAACGGACAGAACTACTGCCATTACAACCTTGAGCACATTTGTAAAGTGTTTCATTTTACAAAAGATTAGTTAATAAATAATTGAGTTAATAAAAATTTCACATTAATAAATTTGCTCTGAGAAATATTATATCCAGAACAAATCATGCTTAAAAAAAGCAATCTTTGTAAATAAAAATGTCAAAGAACGCTTAAAACAACACAAAACCGAGTTAAAATAGTTTTCTATTTCGACCCGAGCTACTAACTTTCAATGTGTTATCTTATTTCACTACATAATTTCGCTTTTTTATAGTTGCATCTATGACAATTAAAAAGGCCTTTACCCCTACTCAGTACTGCAATTTTTAAAAAAATGTTGGAAATAATCTGCAATAGACAAAAGCTCTTTTGAGTCAGAATGATCTAATTCATCGTGATTATTTGACAATGAATGAAAAGCGGAATTTTTGCTGATTTCCATCAATAAATCCAAAATAGATACCCGGACTATACTTGCTTACATCAAAAATAACTTGCTGTTGAAATACTTCCTTGTTAAACGAACAAGCGACCTCTTCCATCTTCTGACCTAAACAATCGAAAACCAACATACTGTATTTCCCTTCAAGTGAAGCTGGAACTTGAATCGACACTTGATTTTCTGCAGGATTAGGATACACAACAACCTCCTGAGCTTGATTGACCTGGGATTGACCAATTTTTATCGATATTTGTTTTTGATTTACGTTAAGCTCAACATCATCAACGATGTATTGCTGCGTATTAAGTGTAATAACAGATGACGGATTGGTAAGAAATCCGGCCAATTCGGCATCTACAATATAATTTCCCATGGGCAAATCACGGAAGAAAAAGTCACCGTTAATATCAGTAATGGTATAATCAAGGACTTTTTCATGGGTGCCGTTGTATAACAAAACTGTTATATTAGAGGGGCCGGATTTACAAAATGGGGTTGAATGATTTTCCTCAAACCAGGATTGACAATAAATATCAGCATGCTGAAATACAAACTCAGGCTGAATAAAATGGCCAGATATCTCACCTTTACCGTCAGGTAGGATATATTCGAGTTTGGGTAAATGAATATCAACATCATAAATATCTGCATCCAAAGTCAAACCATAGGCCAAATGCCATCGATCGGCATTTACGTAATAACCAGGGTAATAACCAGAGGGTAACAGAGTATCAGGAACGGCATATATCAAATAATCTCCTGGAATCAGGGTGTTGAACATAAACTTTCCTGACAAATCAGAGGTCGTAAGTGCCATAGCCCGATCAGAGGTCGAGTTCATTTCAATGGCAACCAAGGCACAAAATTTAGAGACATGGTCTCCATCCCAAACAGCCCCATTAATCGTGTATCGGGGAACAATCGACAAATGCACTGTATCCCGATCTATACCACACACATTTTCTCCAGTCAGAACCAAGTCGACATTTTCATTAAATTTATCCATTTCTCCAGGAAAATAAATTGGAGAAATGACTGTGTCAAAAGAGAATACTCCATCCCCACTCGTTGACCAAACCAATTTGTTTACAAATTGCTCTTCAGCATATGCCAGAAACAAGGATTCATCCTTAAAAATCGTGCTATCTACTCCAGCACTCACTTCAGCCAAATCAACAAACGTAAGTTCCAGGTCATCAGACAGCCAACTACCATTACGTAACACATTAATAGACAACCTTACCGACCCATTCAACAAATCTTGCTCGCCAGCAAAATATTTTGGATTGACAATTGCAGGGTTACTAAAGGTGCCATCACCTTCAGTTTTCCATGAAAGTGTTGAATAGGAAAATGGAGCAGAACTGCTATTAAGTACAAATTCAGATTGGTTAATACAAAAATCCTGATCTTCGCCTGCATATGGATAATAGTCAGCAAACGAAAACGGACTTTCATAGCCTTCTGATTGTGCCTCAGCTATAGTACCATTGCTATCATATGCTGTTATTGCAATTGAATCCGTGATCATGCTGTTGTCCAACAAGACTGATCGGGTTAACCCGAGATCGATGACAGAATCAAATTGATAATACTTAAAATTTGCATAATATATACGATATCCTGATAAATCAGCTTCAGGGTTTTCTAACCAGGAAACCTTCACTTTTCCATCTACCCATTGCTTAATGACATGCGTTGGTGGTGATATAGGTAATGCTGTATCGGGCTCTGTCATCAATGGCTCATATGAAAGCTTTCCCAGCAACGGATCTTCTATATAATCCCATATCAATTGATTAATGAGCACAGTGTCACTTGTATTCCAATAATTATTTTCAATTGCTAAATCATTTCTCGAAAAATTAAACACAATTGGGGCATCAAAACCAGATGGAAACATATTGTTGACTTTGAAATTTAATCCCCATGTTTCCTTTATTTCAAAATTACCATCATCTTGGTAAGAAAAAGTATTATAAATAAGGTTGTTGCCTGAGGATCCTGCCCCAACTAAAATTCCTTTACTATTCTTGTAAAAACTATTATGGCGAGTTTCGCTATTTTGGCCAACCGGATCAAGATTTAAGGCAATATTGTTCAACCAGAAAATATTATTCTCAACACGCGTAGAATCAAATGCCAATAAAAGTCCATACCCAAACCCTGATCCATTACCTACAAAAACATTTTTCGAAATAATATTTCCTATGGAAGAACCCGTTGCTTCAGCGTCCATCCATATACCATTGTTTGCTCCTTCGATATGATTATGGCTTATCGTATTTTCGATAAAAGATCCACCGCTTTCAACATGCATGTATATATTGTGATTTACATTCAATATACGATTATGAACAATGGTATTCTTGTTCATTATATTAGATGATGAAGCTACCATTTCAATGCCATCCCAATTTTGATAAATAAAACAATCATTGATGACACAATAACCACAATCGGTCATTCGAATGCCGATATTTTGATTTCTTAAAAAGCTCGAATGATTAATGAGCACATAACCACTTTCTTTTATATCCAATGCAATTTCAGCATCCTGAAAACTCACATAAGAGAATTGTATGGTATTTTCATCACCAACGCCCTCTATAATAATACCTTTCCACTTCCAGCCTTCTCGTGCCTGCCGATAATTACCTAAGAATCGAACACTGTCGGTTTCAATTCCTGAAATATCACCCACGATTAAATCGCCACCATTTAGGTGAATGCCTCTACCTTGATTGATTTTTACTGTAACTCCAGGCAAAATAGTAAGCATAATATTCTGACCAATACGCAAATCCTGATCCACGATATAGGTATTATCCGAAGTCCAAACCTGATTTTCGGTTAGTGTTCCACCAACATATATTTCATCAGCATGCAAGTGCAACCCCATGAAAACTATTAGCATGACCCATAACCCCGAAAATAATTTCGAAGCATGATTTATGGCCAAACCAGATTTATATGTAGGTAGGTTAGCTAACATTTTACTTGAAATGGTAGATTAATCCAACAGATATTCCAATGGCAGATAAATTACGATCAAAATTGTCGCGCAAGATAAAACTATTCAAATATTGTCGGTAGGATGCCTCCAAGCTTAAGTCAAATTGTTTAGTCAACTTAACCTGCGAAGAAATTCCTATGAGCACTCCCAAAACAGGTTTACTAAAACTAAGATCACCATAAGCAGCTCCTTTAGAAGGTTGGTCTTCATTTAACATAATACCTTCGCGATACAAAAGACTATTCACCAACAACCCGGTTTTAACCCTCAAATTAAAAACAGGTTGGTGCACAAACATGTATTCTACTTCAACGGTAAGGCCTAAATAGCCAACCCTATTTATTTTATCATAACTAAAGGTTTCGCTTTCGAGCGGTATATATATCGTATCAGTAACGGCAATCCAGCTGGTATCTGTTCCTACAACAGTATAATAAACATCTAAAGTATCTGTTTGGTAATAACCACCAGTAGTGATCTCATAAGATTGATTAAACTTTTGAGCGAAATGACTGAATTGAAGTCCCAATGCAAAAGACCACCTTTTTTGCTGACGAATTAACTGTCCGTCAACGGAAAAGCTTCGTAGCGACCATTCTTCATTATTAGTAACCGTATTGAAATTGGATAGCATCGGAGTGATGGATAAACCCATTGCCCATCCAGGTTTACGGTAAGGGTTATCGGCAAAGTAATCCACCGATAAAACCGGCATTTGCTTAATCGCAGTAGTGGCTGTTTTGCTTGAAACATAAATTGTATCAACCAACCTCAAGGTATCTACGCGCACAATGGTATCTCTTACATATAATGTATCAAAAAGCGTTAAAGACTTTACCGCTGTATCGGATTTTACGATGCTATTAAGAACTGGAGTCTCGGCCAGTATTATCTCAGTCTGCGGACTTGGAGATAGTTCGACTTCAACCGGCACAACATCAACAATGGCATCGTCTTGATATATAACAATTTGGTTACCCAATTGCTTATAGGTACGTTGAGTATCCTGCAACAGATCAGACAGTATGGCTAAGGCAGTTTTATGGGTTGCTTGATAGGTTACTCGAGTTTCCATCAAGGGATCACGGGCATCGTAAGTAAAATTTAAGTTGCTTTTGGAAGACAATTGCCTGATAACCTCTGATAATCGCTGATCTTCTACAGCGAAACGATCGATTGGTTGTGCTTGCTGAGCCTGTAGACTAAATAAGTTGGTCAATAACACCTCAAATAATACAAGCAATAACCAATGCTTTCCTCTACAACGGCATGGGGAATAAAGACCTATTGTCTGATACGATTGTTGTAGGAATGGCAACGCTAATTTCATATGCACACCGAAAGCAAGGATAAGTTTTTTCAGGCGCTAAAGTATAAAAAAATGATCAATGGATGCCTATCTCTAAAGGGGAAGCTATTGAAGAATAATTTGCTTGTCTTCTACGGTATAGTCGATACCAAAAATAATATGAAGTGATTCGAAAATGCTGTCGATGGCCTCCCCCTGATATCTGGCTGTTAATAACAGATTTTCATAGGGTTGCCCATCAGCTATTTTTATGCTGTATGTTTTTTCTAGAATATCGAAAACGTCAGACAGAGGGGTTTTATCGAATTCTAAAATTCCGGATTGCCAAGCAAGGTAATTACTATCATGGAAAACTTCCTTCGAAATTTCATGACTCGTTTTGTTATACACACCTTTTTGTCCGGGGGTTAAAACAATCTGTTCAACAACGGAGCCATCATTGGGATCGATTGAATAAAACAGTACTTTACCTTCCTGCAAAAACAAGGAAACCTCATTAGATTCAGGGTAATTGATCAAATCAAAAGCAGTTCCCAATACCTTAACCCGAAGATTTCCGCTTTCGATTATCATCGGTTTATCAGGGTTGTGCGCTACCTTAAACAAACCCTCACCTTTAAAGGCCACCAAACGCTGACTTTCGTTAAATTTTTCAGGATATGAAATAGAACTCGATTGATTTAACACAACACGGGTTCCATCAGGAAGCTCAGCAGAAAATTGAGCTAAATTATTGGTGTCAACGGAAAGCATCTGAGGTTGCGAAACTTTATTAAAAAGAAAATAAAGTCCGAAAGCCAAAACAAACACTGCAGCAATACGTTTCAGGTAAAATCCGATGGAGAGTGGAGCCTTTTTAGATGAAACCACAGCGACAGTTTCCTCCTCTTCGGTGTCTTCTATGCATGAAATCATGGCATTTAACTTGCTCCATGATTCATCAGTATTAAAAACCGCCTTGGGATTTGCCCGACCGGCGATTTCCCAAATATGCTGATAGGAGCGAAACTCTTTTTCATTATCAGTAGACATACTCAACCATGCATCTAAGGAAACCCTTTCTGATGCATTTGCATTACCCGACAAAATGCGGGTGATTAATTGGATATGTTCACTAGAATTCTTCACAAAACAGTTTAATTACACTCTATAGACAATTTTTTTACTGCTTACCCCTACTACAAATTAATTTATTTCTATTTTTTCTTAAAATTTATTTAACAAAAACAGCAAAGCGATCATTGGAAGGTAATCTTTAAGCGACTCTCTAAGTGATTGTAATGCTTTAGCCATTTGAGACTCAACAGTCTTAACCGATATTTCTAAATGTTCGGCGATTTGTTGATATTTCATTTCGCTAAAACGACTCAACTCAAAAATAATTCTTCTTCGTTCGGGTAAATCAGATATGGCTCGATGAATGCGCTGATTCAATTCTTCCTCCTCCAAGACCTCATGTCCATTGACTGATGATTCCAACTTTTCTATGAAATCATCCAGCTTGTAGCGGCCTCTACTTTTTTGCTGGCCCAAATAATTTAAGGCATAATTCTGCACCGACCTGTACAAATATGACTTTACCGAAGTATTGATATTGAGCTCAAAACGTTTTACCCAAAGTTTTAAAAACAAACCTTGAACAATTTCTTCTGATTCCTCTGAGTTACCCACAAACCTGAGACAATAAAAACACAGGGGAGAATAATACTCTCGGTATATTTCCTCAAACACTTTTTTATCACCTGCCTTTAAACCAGCCAAATACCTCAACTGAGTATCTTCCATGAACAACCTTGTTATTTAAGCCTGTAGTTTCCTTGCAGGACAAATATCCGAAAGCAGATTTGCGATTCGTTAGTACAAAAGTAGAAGATAATTTTTAAATTCAATCATTGATATCATTTTAATAAAACAATAATACTTTCGTTCCCAACCCAATTTTTGAAAATTTTAATGACAATTTTTTGGATAAAAGATTTGTTGTCCAGCAATTAAGGTAATATTTTAATGACAACAAATTTACTAGCTTTGCCGAATTATGCCAACTAACAATGAACATTAATAAAGATCAATGGTTTTCATGGATTGTTCTTATAGGCCTGGTATTGGTTTGGGGAAGTTCTTTTATATTGATCAAAAAATCGCTTTTATATTTTTCGGGGATTGAAGTAGGTTTGCTACGCATTGGTATTACATTTTTGTTTTTAAGCCCTATAGCAGTTAAACGACTTAGAAAAATAACCTCAAAGCAAGCTTTTCTGTTGATTATCTCTGGAATTACAGGAAGCTTTATTCCTGCCTTTATGTTTGCTATTGCGCAAACTGGCATCACAAGCTCTTTGGCCGGCACATTAAATTCACTCACCCCTTTGTTCACCTTGTTAATGGGATTACTTTTTTTTAAACAAAAAACAAGATGGTACAATGTGTTAGGTGTTCTGGTAGGTCTGGTAGGTGCAATTGCGCTCGTAAATATAAGTGGTGATGCCGGATTTTCCTTTAATATTAAATACGCTGGACTCATTTTCATTGCCACCATCTGCTATGCTTTTAATGTAAACTTCATCAAACTCTATCTAAAGGAAATTGATTCATTAAGCATTACTGCCTTTACCTTTTTTTATATAGGTATACCTACCTTCATTTACATTTTATTTTTTAGCGAGATTCCCTCAAAACTAATAACAAATTCAGAATCTTTGATAGGGTTAGGCTATGTTAGTACGCTGGCAATTGTAGGAACAGGCTTAGCATTAATCGCATTCAACAAACTAATCAAGATCAAAAGTCCCTTATTTGCTTCTTCCGTTACCTATATGATTCCCATTGTAGCTGTTATTTGGGGTTTGATTGATGGTGAAACGTTTCATTTGTGGGATATCATCTGGTTTACCCTTATTTTACTAGGCGTATTCCTGGTAAATGCCAACCCATCACGCAAGAAAAATATCAGTAGTTTACTTTTATTCAGTAGAAAAAGTAAAATTTAACAACAATTGCTTGTTAATTAGTTTTTTTTACTATTTTTGCACCTCCAAAATCGTAAGCATTTTTAATTAAAGATTTTAAAAGCATGTATGTAATTGTTGATATAGCGGGACAGCAGTTCAAAGTTGAACAGGGACAGGAAGTTTTTGTAAATAGACTCCAAGGAGAAGAAGGCGCTAATGTTGAGTTCGACAAGGTGCTTTTAGCAGATAGTGACGGCAACGTTAAAATTGGAACACCCGTTATTGATGGTGCTAAAATTAATGCTAAAATCGTTGCTCATGTTAGAGGCGATAAGGTAACTGTTTTTCACAAGAAAAGAAGAAAAGGTTACCAGAAATCTAACGGTTTCCGCGCTGACCTAAGCAAAGTTTTAATAGAAAAAATTACTGTTTAACTGTAAATATCTAAGAAGATGGCTCATAAAAAAGCGAGTGGTAGCTCACATAACGGACGCGAATCAGAAAGTAAACGACTTGGTGTAAAAATTTATGGTGGACAGGGCGCCCAATCGGGTAATATCATTATCCGTCAGCGTGGCACTCAACATCATCCCGGTCTTAACGTAGGAATGGGTAGAGATCATACATTGTATGCACTTGCCGATGGTATCGTTGAATTCAGAAAGAAAAAAAACAACCGCTCGTATGTGAGTGTTGTTGCTATTCCTGAAACAACTGAAAACTAGAGAAAACACACAGATTTGATATAAAAACCCGGTTTTGCCGGGTTTTTTTGTTTTAAATGAATAGCTAACCCAATAAAGGCTAGATGAATTTTTTCGTTCATTGGTGCTCATTTGGCCATTTAACCTAAATTTGCACAAAAGAAAAAATAAATGCTTCAACTCCAAACAATCCGCGAAAATCGAGACATGGTGATTGCACGTCTCGCCAAAAAGAATTTCGATGCCACCGTGCTGGTTGATGAAATCATAGAACTTGACAACAAACGTCGCCGCTTTCAAACAGAACTGGAAGACATACTGTCACAAAGCAATACGATTGCCAAAGAAATAGGTACCTTGTTTAAAAATGGCGAACGAGAAAAAGCAAATATCGCCAAAGAAGAATCCATAAAACTTAAAGCTAGCTCGAAGGCCATTGAGCCCCTACTTCAAGAAACGGTGGATCTACTTAACTCTAAGCTTGTAGAACTTCCCAACCTTCCACATGAATCGGTACCTCCTGGAAAAATGGCATCTGACAACGAAATCATTCATGAAGAAGGAACCATTCCAAACATGGCACAAGGTGCACTTCCTCACTGGGAACTAGCCTCTAAATACAAAATAATTGATTTTGAATTGGGCAATAAGGTTACCGGCGCTGGTTTTCCATTCTATCGCGGAAAAGGTGCCCGTCTGCAACGCGCATTGATTAATTTTTTCATTGAAGAAGCTACTGAAGCAGGATACCTTGAATACCAACCACCATTGCTTATCAATGCTGCCTCCGGATATGGTACAGGTCAACTTCCTGACAAAGAAGGACAAATGTACTTTGCCAACGAAGACAATCTCTACTTAATTCCCACTGCTGAAGTACCCATTACCAATATCTACCGCGATGTCATCGTCAAAGAGACCGAACTGCCCATTAAAAACGTGGCCTATTCCAATTGCTTCAGACGTGAGGCGGGTTCGTATGGAAAAGATGTTCGCGGTCTTAACAGACTTCATCAATTTGACAAAGTGGAAATAGTTCAAATACAACATCCTGATCAATCATACCAAACACTGGAATTAATGAAGGATCATGTGGTGAATTTACTACGCAAGCTGGAGTTACCATTCAGAATCCTTCGTTTGTGTGGCGGTGACATGAGTTTTACTTCGGCACTTACCTACGATTTTGAAGTGTATTCTGCAGCACAAAAAATGTGGTTGGAAGTCAGTTCGGTATCCAATTTCGAAGATTTTCAATCGAATCGCATGAAACTCCGTTTTAAAGATAAAGAGGGTAAAACCCGACTAGCCCATACATTGAATGGAAGTGCATTAGCGCTGCCGCGTATTGTCGCCGCTTTGCTCGAGAACAACCAAACTCACGAGGGCATAAAAATCCCTGAAGCGCTTACAAGTTATACACGTTTTAAGTTCATCGATTGATGAAACATTTAGCGTTGATTATCATTACGTTCATCTCCATTTCACTCACCTATTGTAGCCATAACAGCGAAAAATATGCGAATGAAATGGAGATAACAGATAGTCTTAGTCATCAGCTCCACACGGCATTCAATAGTTACAACCGGGTGGATACCAATGCGGTTCTAACCATATACAACGAACTGATAAAAACAGAAAAATATGCTGGTCTGGCACTTAACTTCAAAGCCATCGACAAGCTTAAATCAGACATACGACTCACCCTAAACAGCGATAGACTTATCCGGAAACAATTTAAAATTACCGATGCACGTTTAAAAGGGCTAAAGCAATCGTTCCGACATAAAGAATACAACGAATTTACGTTGAATAACCATTTAGCACAGGCCAAAAAAGAAGTTGACGACCTTAGAAAATTTGAGGAAATGATCGCCGGAAAATTAATTTCCTGGACTCGGAATACAGATTCACTTTATTCAACACTAAGATAGCTACTCAATCATGCAACTTAAGGCAAACACATTATCCATCTGGAAAAAACATATTGCTACCTCAAAACTTCGTTATGTTTTGACTATATGGTTATTAGTGGCGCCTTTTTGTTATACTTTTGCCCAAATTGAAACTTCCGGAAAACCAAACAATCCGCAATCGCAACTTCAAAATCAAGAGCAGTTGGCCATCAATTACTATCGAAACCGTCAATTCGATAAAGCTGCTGAGCTTTTTAAACCGTTGTTTGAAACCAAGAGAAGTCAATACTTATACATGTATTACTTCAATTGCCTACTCGAAATAAAAGATTTTAAGGAGGCTGAAAAAGTTGTTAAAAAACAGCGAAAAGCCTATCCTACTAATTTTCGCTATGCCATCGATCAGGCATATGTTTACGACCAAACCGGAGACAAAAAGAAGTCAAATAAAATTTTTTCCGGTTTAATGACGGACTTACCGATGGACCGCAACAATATCATCCAATTGGCATCAGCATTACAGTCTAAGGGTTACTACGATTTGGCCGTTTTGGTCTACAAAAAATCTCAGCAAAACCCTGATCTCCAACTATCGTTTAACATGGAAATTGCCAATGTATACATGTACAGTGGTGAATATGGAAAAGTCTTCGACAGTTATCTTGATCAAATTGAATCAAATCCACAGGATATGCAACGCATTCGCAATCAGTTGCAAAATCTATTGCGCATGGATGTCGACAACAATCTGTCTGATGAATTCAGAATAAAATTACTCACAAAGGCACAAAAAGACACAGACAATGAAGCTTTGGCAGAAATGTTGCTGTGGTATTCGTTGCAGATTAAAGATTTCCCACTAGCGCTGCGCCAAGTAAAAGCCATCGACAAGCGGTTCGGTTTTAGAGAAGAGGAAGTTTTGGAGTTGGCAGAAATTGCTTTTCAAAACCGACAATTTGCTATCAGCAAGGAGGCTTTTGGCTATATCAAAGACAAAAAATCCAATAGTCCGTATCTCCTTGAAGCCTCCACAGGATACTATCGTGCTGTCGTTAGTGAAGCCGAGAATAACCCTGCCACCACAAAAATCGAGTACGAAAAACTCGCCAAAGAAGGATCCGTAAACCTAAAACAACTTGGCCTTAATAACCTTACACTTGAAATCGCCCGTCTTCAAGCCCATATTCTTGCTTTTGAATTAGGAGAATTTAACCAAGGCATTGAAGTATTAAACGCTGCAATTGAGTTGCAAAATTTAAAACCGGAGCAATCAGCCACGATAAAGCTTGAATTGGCAGATATATTATTGGCTTCGAATAAAATATGGGATGCTACATTGCTCTATTCACAGGTTGAATCAGAAATGAAAAATGAGCCCATCGGCCACGAAGCCAAACTTAAAAATGCAAAAGTGTTTTATTATGTTGGCGAGTTTAGTTGGTCGCAAACCAAGCTCGACATCCTGAAATCGGCCACTTCCAAACTTATTTCAAACGACGCCATTGATTTATCGCTTTTCATCAACGACATTCTCGAAGAAGACACCCTTGGTTTTACCCTACGGAGATTTGCTGCAGCAGATTTATATACTTACCAACACCACTACGATTCAGCGTTAATTGTGCTAAATAAAATTGAATCTTCCAATCCCGGATATATTGCATACCCCTACGTACTATACAAAAAAGCCCAGTTGCTTACTGCCCAAAAACAATTTTCAGAAGCTGACTCGGTGTACTCAAGTCTAATTACTCAATATCCTGAAAACATTAAAACCGACAACGCATTGTATTATCAGGCCGAATTACGCAGACAAAATTTAAACAACTTCAGCGGGGCAATCGAAGGATATTTAAAGCTAATGACAGAATATCCGGAAAGCCTGTATTCAGGAGAGGCACGCATCAGATACCGCGCCTTACGTCAAAATACTTCCCAATGATCTCGACACATTACCGATTCTAAACTAACACAATGGTTAAACCAAAAAAACACCTGGGTCAGCATTTTCTTAACGACAACAACATTGCCGAAAAAATCACAGAATGCTTGCTAGAAAACATGCCCATAGTTTGCGAAATCGGTCCTGGGACAGGTGTTCTAACCAAATTTCTTCTGAAAAACAGAAACATAACTAAGCTACATCTTGTCGAGATCGATGGAGAATCTGTGGAATATCTTCAGAAACAATTTTATGATGAGCGGTTGAACATCCACCATGTCGACTTTTTGAAAACACCTTTTACAGAAATTTCCATGGAACCCACGGCTGTTATTGGAAACTTTCCTTACAACATAAGTAGTCAGATTTTCTTTAAAATACTTGAAAGTCGAAACCAGATCCCCGAAGTAGTGGGCATGATTCAAAAGGAAGTGGCCGAGCGACTGGCTGCTGGTCCAGGAAATAAAACCTATGGCATTTTAAGCGTGCTATTGCAAACCTGGTATACCATTGAATACTGTTTTACCGTCCATGAACATGTTTTTATTCCGCCTCCACGCGTAAAATCGGGTGTAATCCGCTTAAAGCGAAACCAAACCCAACACATTAATTGTGATGAAAAACTGTATTTCAGGGTCATAAAAACTGCTTTTAACCAACGTCGAAAAACCCTTCGAAATGCATTGAAACCACTGGTTTCGGAAGCACTTCCTGAACATATATTGCTCACCAAACGCGCCGAACAACTCAACGTTGAACAATTTATTGAGCTCACCAACCTAATCGAACCCTTTCTAGCCCAATAAAAGCCATCCCTTCATTTTTTGGATTGGACAAAATGTTTTATTTTCACCAATTCTAATTGAATGGGGAACATGAAATTGTTAAAATTACTGCCTGCTTTTTTCTTTTTGCTCTTCTCCTTATCCCTTTGTGGGGCTCAAAATGAAACAAGTAAATTCGCTCCAAAAATAGTAGTTGAACTCCCTGACATTATCGTTTCAGGAATCACGCAAAACCTTATCATTCATCTTAGCAACAACAATTTACCCTATCAAACCGACAGTATTCGTGTTGCTATTAATGGACAAACAAATCACTACCCGTTGATTGAAAATCAATTGCTTGTTCCGTATCATTTTCCTGAAAAGGAAGAGCTTACCATCAGCGTTGGCGAAACGGAACAAAAAATCCCTATCAGTCCCATTCCTTTATGGATGTCTGTTTTACCACCACTTTTTGCCATATTCTTTGCCTTGGTGCTTCGGGAAGTATATAGCGCATTATTTATCGGACTGTGGATGGGTACAGGAATCATCTTTTATTATAAAGGAGCATCTGTTTTTGTTGCACTATTTCAAGGATTTTTATCCATTATTGACACATACATTGTAGAATCACTCTACGATAAAGGACATCTTTCCATCATCCTTTTCTCCATGATTATTGCTGCCACTGTAAGTCTAATAACCAAAAATGGCGGAATGAAAGGAGTTGTAAATCACCTTTCTCGATATGCTACGGGACCACGATCGGCTTCATTTATCACTTGGCTTTTAGGGATTCTGATTTTTTTCGACGACTATGCCAACACACTGGTAGTAGGCAATACCATGCGTCCGTTAACCGACAAAATGAAAGTTTCACGAGAAAAACTGGCCTATATTATTGACTCTACCGCTGCACCAGTAGCCTCTGTGGCCTTTGTCACTACCTGGATTGGTGCCGAGTTGAGCTATATTCAGGATGGCATCAATCAACTCAATCTGGATGAATCGGCCTATGGTGTATTCTTTAATTCATTGGCCTATTCGTTTTATCCATTCTTTGCCTTGGCTTTGATTGTTATTTTAATTTGGAAAGATGTTGATTACGGCCCCATGCATCATGCAGAACGCAAAGCCAGAAATGCCATCACCACCGACGAAACCGTTGACATGGAAATAAGTCGTGATATGCAGGAAGAAATTAGTGTAAAACCACACATTAAAATCAGAAGCATTAACGCGATCCTTCCTGTGTTAGTAATTATTTTTGGCACACTTGGAGGGTTGTTCTACACTGGATATCAAGAAACAGTATGGCAAAACGCCTCCATGAGTTTCATCGATAAAATGAGTGAGACCATTGGAAACGCAGACTCATACATTGCACTACTTTGGGCTTCTTCAGGAAGTTTAATGGTAGCTTTGCTACTATCGTTTGTACAGAAAATCTTAAGTGTAAAGGAAGCCATGGAAAGCATTGTACAAGGTTTTAAAACCATGTTACCTGCCATCATGATACTTACCCTGGCCTGGTCGATTGCACTCATCACCAAACACATGCACACAGCTGATTTTATTTCACAATCCTTAATTGAAGCTTCTGTGTCACCGTACTTGCTTCCTGTACTCACTTTTGTGATTGCGGCCCTGGTCAGTTTTTCCACCGGAAGTTCATGGGGAACCATGGCCATTTTATATCCCTTGATACTTCCTTCGGGTTGGTTACTGGCTACCAATGCCCAACTCGATTACGATACTTCCATGTCGATTTTTCACAACATAGCTGCTGCTGTGCTCACAGGAAGTGTACTGGGCGATCATTGTTCCCCCATTTCCGATACTACCATCCTGAGCTCACTGGCCAGCTCCTGTCCACATATTGAGCACGTTCGCACCCAGTTGCCCTATGCATTAACCACGGGTTTTGTGGCCATTGTTATCGGCACCCTTCCTTCATCCTTCGG
>JBFHGX010000003.1:0-88457 GCA_041582875.1 Bacteroidales bacterium
ATGGGATGAGTAAAATAGTTAAACGATGGGCCGATTTTTAGCATCACATGCCGCGAAACACGATAGTGCAAATCAAGGTGTAGCGAAAGTTGAAACAGATCTTGAGTACGCGTAACTTCTTTGTATGTGCTGTTGAGGATTCGCGCGTTTTCTTTATAGAGTGCAGGATGGTTTGGGTTGGTTTGAATGAGATGCATCCAGGAGACTCCACCCGATAATGAAACAGAAAAATGCTTATTTGAAAATAGCTCACATCCAATCGAAAACGGAACCTTCAAGTATTGATATTGACTAGTAAAATGTGCGGTATCGCCATATTCAATGGAGTCGTACACATCCACAGTGGTGGTAAAATACTGTGTAGTTCCCGAAATCGGATCGTAATAAACCGAATCGACATAAATGTAGGAGTCGATGAGTTCGTTTTGAAGATAGCTAAAAGCTATTTGAGACTTGTCACTGGAAAAGATCACCCCCAAGCCTGTCGTAAAGAACATTTTACCCGGATGATAGCTGAGTTCAATTTCCAGCGTATTCCATTCCTGAAGACAGGTTCCGTCAACCTGGTTGCCTTTCAAAAACTGATCGTACCTACCCAATAATCCCATGCTGAAATAAGCATCGTTTCCGGTAAATGGGCTACAGGTTAAATCTTCCTTTACAAAGGGAAATGATTGTGAATCACCTGTAGTCAGGGCTCCCTTTCTTGGTGATAAGCCTGTTATTACCAAACGTTCGTTTCGTGTTGTCATGTTCGAGATCTCGGCAAAAAACGATTCATTGTGGTGGTTGCTGGTGATGAGATTCTGTTTGTGATCAACGTTTTTAATTAACTCTGTCGTAACCGGAAGTATATATGTATTGTCAATGTTTTCAGATATTTCTTCAATTTGCATTACTTGATCAGGTGATTCTTCCTGTAGCGGGACGACATTCAAATTTGATTTGTGGCTCTCCGGATTATGATTTGTCTTATTGCTTTCAATCTCGGCAATGGTTACTGTTTTATGGCTAGCCTGATATTTATAGAGTATGAAAAGGGAAATCAGTAGCAACGCTGTCAAAAGCAAACCTCTTTTGAGGTAAATTTTCGAAAGGGAAGACTTAGCCATCGAGCCTTCAATTGACTCCCACAGG
Source organism: Bacteroidales bacterium (assembly GCA_041582875.1). GTDB lineage: Bacteria > Bacteroidota > Bacteroidia > Bacteroidales > F082 > UBA6244. The sequence continues at coordinate 1,138 of JBFHGX010000003.1, forward strand.
TTGGCATCGGGCTGATGTTGAGGAAGTTCATCTACAGGAAAAGGGAACATGCTGTTTTCCAGCCTATCCCACAACAACTCATCCGGTGAGTAAACCGGAAGCTCATGGATGGCCTGCATCAGGATATGGGGATTGTTTTCCTTCATTTTATTGGCCATTGGTTAATATTTTCCTGAGGTATTTTTTAGCATGGAATAATTGTGATTTTGTTGTCCCTTCCGAGATGTGCAGCATTTCGGCTACTTCATGGTGCTTATATCCTTCAATGGCAATCAATGAAAATACAACGCGGTAACCTTCTGGAAGACTGAACAATGCCTTTTCGAGCAATTCCCCTGACATGGGATCGGGCCAGGTGAGTACGCCCTCAGAAATGGGTTGATCGGTATAATTTATCTGACGTTGTTTTTTTAGCGTTTTTAGTGAAGTATGGACGACAATTTTTCGCATCCAGAACTTTAAAACCGATGTATTTCTGAGCGATTGGATGCTATTGAAGATTTGGATAAAGGAATCGTGAAGTATGTCGTTGGAGAGATCTTTATCGTTAACAATATGATAGGCTGTTGTAAACAAGTCTTTGCTATACCTATTGTACAATAATTTACGCGAAAGATTGTCATTTTTAATACAACCTTTCACCAAATCATCGTCTAAAGGGGTATAATTGTTTGTCTTCAATTATTTGAATAGGTTTATTATATGATTTATAATGGCCAATAAAGGTAATTATTTAACGCGATTAACAGCGTTGTTTGCAACAAGAAAAACTTTTGTTTAAATCCCATAACCGACCCCTGCTTCTTGCCCCATTTTTTATAGAAGGAGTAAGAAGCAGGGGGTGAACGCAGGTATGTATTTGCTGCTAATTTCCTTTTACAAATTTTTGAGTAAATGAATATCCAACTCCATTTGAAACTTGCACAAAGTAAATTCCTGGTTCAAATTGACTCGTATTGATGTTTACATCTTTTGAACCGTTGATATAGAGGCTCTGTTGTTGAACTACCTGCCCCAGCTGGTTCATTACTTGATATTGGATTTGACCCTGATCGGCCAATTCCAGATGTACATTTACAAAATCGGTGGCCGGATTGGGATAGACTTTAAAGGCGGTGAGCATATCCTGAGCTCCAACATCCACCAACATATTGGCATAAGATAAACCGAGAGCAAAGACCAGTTCATTTTGAATTATTCCCCCCATGGTCATTTCTTCGCTACTATTTAACTCGCGAATAAACAATCCGCCGGCAAAGGCCTGGTTGGAGGTTAGGCTCGCTACATCAATCATACTACCTGTTTGCGCTTGTGTTGCGATGTCGTATTTTACAATCATGGCACCACTGCTATCCTGACTAAATCCCCAAAGAAAAGGACCGTTGGGGGTACTGTTGTCAATGGCTAATCCGGTAATCGACTCCATGGTAACTCCGGAGGGCACCCAAGAATCGAGAACATGGCCTTGCATATCAATTTTGCTAAAATCAGGCTCCCACTTTTTTGTAGCCCATAAAACACCTTCCACTGGGTCGTATGCCATTCCTCTGATTGAAAAATTGGTAAAAACCGTGTCAATAAGCACTTTGTTTTCGAGATCTAAAACGTAGAAAAAGCTTTCGGCCGGACTACCATAGTAATATTGTCCATCATAGGCCAAATCTCTGGTCTTTATGGCTCCCGGGATTTTGAAGATTTCAAGAACAGTACCATCCTGTGCGTATTTGGCCAAACTATCTAATCTCCATTGGGTAACATAAAAATCAGTGCCGTTGGTTTCCACACCATATTCACCCAAAAAGGCAATACAAGGAAATGAAAACTGAAGATTAAACGTATCCCGATCAAGTTGTGAAATTTGAACAGCATGTTGTTCAGGAGCAATTTCACTTTGATTTTGCTGAGCAAAACCATTGAGACTAAAAACTCCGACTAAAAAAAGTAATAGGTATTTCATAATGCGTTTGGTTTGATAATAATTATGATAATTAATTGATATTACCTTAAAGGGCCTGAAGGAGGTGAAAAGGTTGTATGGAGTTGGAATATTAGTTGTTTCAACAATAAACCGAATACAATAAAATATTAGCGGGATAGAAACTATATAGATCTGATTATCATTAAGTATATAGGATGATGCTATTGCTAAAAATACACTTTCAATTCAAAACTACCGTACTGATGGTCGCTTCCCAGGTTAAATTCTTTGGTAAGATAACAATGGGCATAGCTCAGACTAATCTTTTTCCAGATGAACCCTACCTGAGTGCTTGCCGACCATACCCAAGGGGTTATTTCTTTGTAGGTAAGTACATACGCATCATTCGGTGAGAATAATCCACCTTGCATTGTGGCATTATACCCCACCCATTTAATATATGTATCGATGTTAATATAAGGCGTAAAACGCTTGTTAGCGGATGATTTCTGATGTTGCTGTGTTGCTTTGGTGTTGAACAGCTGTTGACCAGCCACCAGCGTTAATCCTGCACTCACATCATCAAATAAGGTTCCAAGGCGGGCCTTTCCGGTACTCGAAATGGCAAATGAAGGCAAATACACCAGCGGGATTTTTACGCCCAAGTCAAAGTTGAGGATGATGTCATTCTCGATTTCATATTTCCAGCCATTGGCCTCAGGAGAATCGATCCAATCGTGTATTTTTTGTTGCAAGTATTCGCCTCCTGCAGCAGGACCCATTACACCCAGCCTAATAGCCGGATAAAGGGTTATTCCTGTTTCCTGATTTATGAAATACGCAAAATGATCTATCTCGAGTGTAGCAGCAAAAGGGCGGTCGTTGAATTGAACCAATGTATCACGAATATTTTTAGGGGTATACAACCGTTGGGCCAGGGAAACTCCGGAATAACAATGGCTGTTTTGTTCATGTATGGAAAGCATCCTTACCAAAGGGCTCTTGTTAAAAGCAGGCAATACCAGCTCAAATTCAAGACCTTGTGTATAGTAATAATCAGTAAAATAGTAGGTGTCGTTATCGAAGGTAAGTGAAAAGCTTTTTTTTGTTCTTCATTCCAAAAGGCATCATCCATTGCCACCTGACTGAAAACTACTTGAAAACAGAGGATGAAAACAAAAACAAAAAAGGGGAATTTAAACACTTTTTAAAATAGGCTTACACAAAATAAAACAACAACATCTGACTAAGGATTCCCAATAAAAAACCATTATACACCTGTGCGGGAGTATGTACTTTAAGCAGTAAGCGCGCAGTTCCCACCATGCCTGCCACCAATAAAACTACCGAAATCCAAACCACCAAATCCACTTGAAATCGCAATGAGAAACCTAACAATGCCCCTAAAAAACCTCCCCAAGAAGTGGCATGAATACTGATCTTGGTAAAATAATTGATAATTAAACAAAACAATACCAACATGGTAGCACCTATCATAAATAGGGTAATGATGGTATTTTGCTCCGACTGTTTGAGCAAATAGTAGGCCAGGTAAAAAAAAACTGCCACCATTATCAGCGGCATCACACGCTCCTGACGTTCGGGCATTTCCAAACTCTTGATCACATTAAATTTCCGTAAAATCAGCAAAATGAGTGCCGGCATCACAAAAGTGATCAAAAAAACAAAGGCAGTAACCATGTATTTGTATACCGGTGGCATTGAAAGAAAAAAATGGGAATGCAAATTGGTAAGTACCAACAAAGCATAAGTTGGAACCAACAAGGGATGAAAGATAACGGAAATAATTTGTGCCGGTTTGAAATTCATTGACTAACTGTTTATTGAAGCTCTTTGCGTAACCGAGCTACAGGTATTTGAAGTTGTTCGCGGTATTTAGCCACCGTACGTCGGGCAATTGGATATCCTTTTTCTTTTAAACAAGAGGTGAGATACTCATCGGTATATGGTTTTTTCTTGTCTTCCTCGTTGATAATATCGCTCAAAATTCGTTTGATTTCACGTGTTGAAACCTCTTCACCATCATCCTTTTGCATGCTTTCGCTGAAAAATGTTTTCAATAGCAAGGTTCCAAAAGGAGTTTGTACATATTTACTATTGGCCACACGCGAGATGGTACTGATATCCAGATTTACCTTTTCGGCGATATCCTTTAAAATCATGGGGCGCAATTTGGTATCGTCTCCTGTCAACAGATATTCGTGCTGATAATCCATAATGGCGTGCATGGTATCGAACAAGGTATTTTGGCGTTGTTTAATGGCATCGATGAACCACCGGGCCGAATCCACTTTTTGCTTAATAAACGAAAGGGCTTCCTTTTGTTTCTTTGTTTTTTTTTGTGAGCCCAAATTCTGAATCATATGTGAATAGGACTGACTTACGCGCAAATCGGGATTATTCCACGAGTTCAGCGTCAATTCGAGTAATCCACCATTGTTGGTGATGGTAAAATCAGGAATGATATAGTGGTTGGTTCTGGTCGTTTCACTTAAAGAGTTACCGGGCTTGGGATTGAGTTTCAGAATCTCTTCCATTCCCTTTTTCAACTGATCCTCTGAAATTTCAAGGCGTTTTACAATTTTTTGATAGTGTTTTTTGGTGAAGTCGTTAAACGATCGATTGATAATGCGAATGGCTAGGTCAAGGCTTTCGGAAGGGCGTTCTCTGGATTTTCGATCCAATTGAATAAACAAACACTCTTTCAAATTACGTGCACCCACTCCTGAGGGGTCGAAATCCTGAATTATTTTAAGCACTTCCTCCACATCTGATTTGTCGACCATGATGTTTTGGTTAAAGGCCATGTCGTCGGCAATGGCCTCAATATCACGGTGCAGGTACCCGGAGTCATCTAAATTACCAATGATATATAATCCGATTTGATACTTTTTATCATCGAGATACTGCTGACTCAGTTGTTCTTCCAACATCTCATGAAAACTTTTGCCTGAGGCAAAAGGAATTTCTTTGCGTTCGTCGTCGGAACTGTAGTTGTTGGTTTGCAGCTTATATGAGGGCACGTCATCCTCGTTGATGTAGTCGTTCAAATCAAATTCAGGATCCTTTTCCTGATAATCCTCGATACTGGTATCTGAATAATCCTCGCCCTCCGATTCGTTGTCTGAAGACGAATTTTCATCATAGTCGCCAAACTCTTCACCATCCACTTCAAGGGCGGGATTGTCCTCAATTTCCTGTTTAATGCGTTGTTCCAAACCCACCGTAGGTATCTGCAACAACTTCATCAGCAATATTTGCTGAGGCGATAACTTTTGAAGTAGTTTTTGTTGGAGTCTTTGGTTTAGCATAAATTAGAAAGTTGATTAATATCTGTAACGATAACAACATCCACTTGAGCAAATGTAGCAAGATTTTTATCATGGCACAATTTTGGATTGTGCAATTTTCACCCAGAGAAGCATAATAAGCCTCAAGTATTTGTATATCAACAATTAAAAAATAAAAGACAGGGGAAATTATTTTCCAATTCATTATTTACAATGAATCAATCAAAATCACCACCTGAAATAAAAACCCATATAGCCAAAACAAGTATAGCCACCCAAGTGGCTATAAACTCAAATTCATTGATATAGTAAAACAATCTGCAGACCACTTTCCGGACAAGAGAGTCAGGTTCAGACTAAAATTCCAGGTTTTGAGGAGTTCTGGGGAAAGGAATCACATCTCTGATATTGCCCATACCCGTGATAAAAAGCATCAGTCGCTCAAATCCAAGACCAAAACCAGCATGAGGAACCGTGCCAAACTTTCGGGTTTCCAAGTACCACCACATGCTTTCTTCAGGAATATGCATTTCTTTCATACGTGTAGCCAATTTGGTATAGTCCTCTTCACGTTGTGAACCGCCGATGATTTCACCAATTTGTGGGAAGAGCACATCCATGGCGCGAACCGTTTTTCCATCATCGTTTTGTTTCATGTAAAACGCTTTGATGTCTTTGGGGTAGTCGGTCAGGATAACAGGTTTTTTAAAGTGCTTTTCTACCAGATAACGTTCGTGTTCCGATTGCAAATCAGCACCCCAACCTTCGATAATGTATTGAAATTTTTTCTTTTTGTTGGCATTTGAATTCCTGAGAATATCAATGGCCTCGGTGTAGGTAACACGTTCAAAAGGATTGTCAAGAACAAAGCGCAATTTTTCGATAAGTTCCATTGATTGATCGACGGCTTTCTTATTTTTTTCCTCTTCCTGTAGACGTTTACTCAGGAACAGCAAGTCGTCCATACAGTTTTCGAGGGCATAGTTGGTAAGAAATTTCAACATGTCTTCGGCCAAATCCATATCGCCATGAATATCGCAAAAGGCCACTTCAGGTTCAATCATCCAAAACTCAGCCAAATGACGTGTGGTATTGGAGTTTTCGGCCCTGAAAGTTGGTCCAAAAGTATATACTTTCGATAGCGCCAATGCGGCCAATTCAGCTTCAAGCTGACCACTTACGGTAAGGTTAGCAGCTTTTCCAAAAAAGTCCTCGCTGAAATCAATATTGCCTTCCGGTGTTTTTGGAAGTTGGTTCAGGTCGAGGGTAGTGACTTGAAACATCTCGCCTGCGCCTTCGGCATCCGAACCGGTGATGATAGGTGCATGGACATTGTAAAACCCACGATCGTTAAAAAATTTATGCACTCCGAAAATCATGGCGTGACGGATTCGTCCGATGGCACTAAAAGTGCTGGTACGGTATCGCAAGTGAGCTTTTTCGCGCAAGAACTCGAGCGAATGCTTTTTGGGCTGTAATGGATATTCGTTTGGATTAGCTTCACCATATATTTCCACTTTGGAGGCCTGAACCTCAACCCGCTGTCCGCTTCCGGCTGATTCAATCAAAAGTCCGTCCACCGACAACGCCGCTCCTGTATGAATACGTTCGAGTAACTTATCGTTTTCCTCGTTCATTTCCACCACGATTTGAATATTATTGATTGTAGAGCCATCGTTTAACGCGATGAATGCCACGTTTTTACTTCCTCTTTTGGTGCGAACCCAACCCTTAACATTGATTTCGCGACCTGCTTCTGTTGTTTTCAACAGCTCTTTGATCTCTATTCTTTCCACAGTAATAAGTATTTAAAACTTTGCAAAAAAACTAAATTTCACGCAATTAAAGGCGGGTTTAGACTCACAAATAACATTTATTTATTTCTAAGGGTGATACCTCAAACTTTTATGTGGAAAAACTATGCGGTAAAACGGTTAAAATACCGTTTTTTTATCCCATTCTGAGGTGAATCTACCCATACGAATAGGTTAAAACGATGACTGTTTCACCCTTATATCAATCATAAGCATTTGAAAAATATTTTTCCAAAAATAACGTTTGTATATTCAAATATTGGTTGAAATGAATTTACGCAAAGTCCTGATTCAGCTACTTTTTCTGTTTTTACTGTCCGGAGGAAATACGTTTAGCTCGACGAATTCGCGCTTTCCCGAATCTATAAACAGCGAACCTGTCGTTGAATGGGAACAAGAGCGAAAACTCACTTGGTCCGACTTCCGGGCCAAGCGCAAACCAGCAGGAAAAATACCTGCAGCTTTGTCGACCTGTGGTTTTGGTTTTGAAGCTACTGAAGAAAACAATCGCATTGTTTCGGTGTCAATACATGTCACTTTTTATCAGGAGAAGTCCTGGAAAAACCCAGAGCACCAAACTGAAACCGTATTGGCTCACGAGCAATTGCATTTTGACATTACCGAACTCATGGGGCGCAAGTTTTATGAAGAAATCGCCCACCTGCACCAAAAAGGAAAACTCTCGCAACGAACACTAAAAAAAACTTACGACCGTATCAGCAAAGAGCATAGCCAACTACAAGAATTGTATGATAAACAAACCAATCACAGTCTGAACACCAAAATGCAAGGGTGGTGGTCTGACTATATAACGGCTCAAATTCAGAAAACAAATCCGTTTTCAGCATATCAATTCATCAATATGGAATAAACTACATCACTTTCAGAGTATTGTTTTATATATTTGCGCGGTAAATAGGTGTATATGCATGTTCGCTTGTTGTTTTTTCTGGTAATTACTTTCTTAATGTTTTCTTTGGGATGCAAAAAAGAAACCACTTCTGATTGGGCTTACTGTCAGGATTGTACGGCTTTTGCGTGGGTGGACAACTATAAAGGCAATGGAGACTATTTTTCGGAGAACTCCTCGGAACAATTAATCAAAACATCAGTTGAAATTAAGGTTGAACAATTGAGTGATACGAGAATTAAATTCAATGTGTTAGCTCCTGATCTGTATGAGGCTAGTTTCACCGCTACTAAAAACGACAATTATTATTACATCAATGTAGCAGGTTCAAAAAGTTCACTCATCGCCAATCTAACTCAAAATGGTGCTCAAAATCGACTCACCGGAACAGCCAAACACTACCATTATGTATATACGGCCATTGACACCACCTTGGTAATCGATCACAGCCTGAGTTTTGAGGTAATATCCACTGATTGAATTTTTTTATGACATCGTTGACTGCTAAACCCTTATTTATTGAACTCCTTACCACATTGTTTGATGATCGGAAGCCTTTCTCTGGCCATCTATTACAGAATCATACAACCTTTTACCTGATGGATTTGTCATTCATTTCAATTGAAACTGAATCATCCTTTTTAATCGATATTAACAGATCAATTTAAACTTCATTTATGCGCCTTTTTAAACCAATTGTTAACCGCATCTTATTGGCTTCCATAGTACTTTGGATGGCCAGTCCTGTTTTTGCAACTCAGTTTTCTGATGGAAAATCCCAACTGGAAATGACCAACAATTCCAGCACCCGGCTGGTATTTAGGAATAGTGTTGGAGCCATTCAATCTGAGAAAATTACGGCTGAACGCTCGGTGTACACCCGCTTAAACATAGCGAGCTACACGCATAATACGGCCCTTGGACTACCTGAACTACCTGTAAAACGTCAACTTATTGAAGTTCCTTACGGATCACAAGTGCGGGTGAATGTATTGAGTTATGATGTGGTTGAATATCAATTGTCTGATTTAGGACTCAACCAGCCGCTTTATCCGGTACAACCTTCTCAATCGAAATGCGGATCGACTGCCAAGTTTGAGTTGAATGCAGACGTCTATCAGGTAAACAAATATTCTTCTGATCCCTTGGTTTCGGTTGAGGTTTTAGGTCGCATGCGCGGAGTGAATATTGCCCGTCTTGATGTGGCTCCTGTTCAATACAATCCGGTAACCAATAGCATTAAGGTGTATGATAACATGCAGTTTGAGTTAATTTTCGAAAACGCCGATCTTATCTCCACTCAAAATGAAAAGCAACGATTGGCTTCACCCTATTTCACCGCTCCTTTCAATAGTTTGGTGAATTACACACCGGTGACTTCACGCGAAAACCTGACCACCTATCCTGTAAAATATGTCATTGTTTCCGACCCCATGTTTGCCGATCAGTTACAGCCATTCATTCAATGGAAAACGCGCAAAGGATTTACTGTTGTGGAAGCATACACAGATGTTATTGGAACTTCATTGGCTGATATTAAAACCTATTTACAAGGTTTGTACGATGCAGGAACGATTGAAGATCCTGCTCCTTCATTTGTGTTGTTTGTAGGCGACGTTAGCGAAATTCCAGCCTGGAACAATGGCGATGGTGCTACCGACCGAAATTATGTGGAATACACAGGTGACTTATTTCCTGAAATTTTTTACGGACGATTCTCCGCACAAAACGCGGATCAACTGCAACCTTATATCGACAAAACACTCCAGTACGAGCAATTTACCATGCCCGACCCCAGTTATTTGGATACCGTAGTCATGATTGCCGGAATGGATGGTTCATATGGCGCCAGTCATGGAAACGGACAAATCAATTATGGTACCATCAACTATTTTAACGAAGATCATGGTATTTTCTCGCATACCTATTTGTATCCCGAATCAGGAAATAATGCGGCCAACATTCACCAGAATATTAGTGATGGTGTAACCTTTGCCAACTACACTGCACATTGCAGCCCCAGCGGATGGGCCGATCCTACTTTTGTAATCAGCGATATCGATAACCTGAACAATCAGGATAAATACGGGCTATTGATAGGAAACTGTTGTTCATCAAGCGAGTATCAAACGGTTTGTTTTGCAGAAGAAATTCTACGTGCTCCCAACAAAGGAGCTGTGGGATATATTGGAGGTTCAAACAGCACCTATTGGGATGAAGATTTCTATTTTGGAGTGGGACTCGGAACCATCAACGAAAACCCTCCTTCATACGAAGAAACAGGATTGGGTAATTACGACCGTGCTTTCCACGATCATGGTGAACCTTTTGCAGAATGGTACACCACCATGGATCAACAAATATTTGCCGGTAATTTGGCTGTTTCCGAAAGTGGTTCTTCACTGGAATCCTATTATTGGGACATCTATAATTTAATGGGTGATCCTTCATTAATGATTTATTATTCTATGCCCGATCCCATGACGGTTAGCCATCCTGCCGCCATCACCCTCGGACAAACCTCCATCACCATTTCAGCCGTTCCTTATGCTTACATCGGACTGTCGATTAACAATGAGTTACACGGCATGGGCATTGCAGATGCTTCGGGTAACCTGGTGATGGAAATCGATCCATTCACCCTTCCGGGAGATGCCGACATTGTGGTATCGGCACAAAATTATCAACCCTATATTTCGACCATTCAGGTAATTCCTGCAGATGGTCCTTTTGTGGTTTATTCAAGTCATGCTGTGAGCGGTCTTGGATTTACTTATCACGAAAGTGAAGTGATTATCCTCACCATGGAAAACGTAGGCGCCGAAGATGCCTTGGATGTTGAGGTGGAATTAACCACCAGCAATCCATACATCACCCTGACCAATAACGTGGTTAGTTTTGGCGATATTCCTGCCGGACAAACTGTTGAAGCTCCCCTACCCATTAACTTTACCGTTGCGGACGATATTCCAGATATGGAATCCCTGCTGTTTAATGTAAAAGCAACCCTTGCAGCCGGCGACGAATTTGAATCTTCCTTTACAGATATTGGTCATGCACCGGTGTTAACCTTTGATGGATATTCCATCGATGATACACAAGGAAATAACAATGGTAAACTCGATCCGGGTGAAACTGCCAACATAGAAGTCAGTGTAAAAAATATGGGATCGGCAACAGCCCGTTATACCGAAGGAATGCTCTCCACAAATTGTGCATATTTAATTCTTAACGAAAATCAACAATCCTATGGCGGAGTAAATGCCGGAGACATCATCAGTAAAACTTTTAATGTGACGGCCACTTCGGATGCTCCTTCAGGAGTAGTGGCAGTGCAAACCATCGATTGGGCTGCCGAATTTGGGATTACCGGCACAGGTAATTTTAACTTTACCATTGGTCAGATTCCGGTTTTGTTGGTCGATCTGGCTCAAACCAACAATACACCTGCCGACATGGAAATGTGCTTCAACACCTTAACCGTTGGTTTTGAAACGAGTACAACCCTCCCTGAAGACCTCAATATTTACCAAAGTATTTTTGTTTGTTTGGGAACCTATCCCAACAACTACCAGTTGTCATCAGCTGAAGGAGATCAATTGGCTGATTTCATGGTCAATGGTGGAAGGGTGTACATGGAAGGTGGTGACACTTGGGCATACGATACGCAAACTGCTGCCCATGCCATGTTCCATATCTCAGGTACAGATGATGGCACGGGCGATTTAGCCCAAGTTACCGGAATGTCAGGCGGATTTGCCGCCAACTACGACTTTGCCTACGAGGGAACCAATAGCTACATCGATCATCTAAGTCCGAATATGGACGCTGTTGCCTTGTTCAGCAATGTAGAAGTGGGGTATGATGTAGCGATATCATACGAAAATGAAGTATATAAATCGGTAGGAACATCTTTTGAGTTTGGTGGCTTAGTGAACAACGAAACCAGCACCAAAGACGGTTTAATGGCAGAAATCTTGTATTTCTTTAGTATTCCTTTTGTATGGACAGGAATTGAAGATCAACAGGCCTTATCCTCAGAATTGTTGGTTTATCCCAATCCTGTAGCTCAAACACTGAACATTGAAATAAATGCTTCCGCAAACACAACATCATCTATTGCATTAGTAGACATGCTGGGGCGCGGTGTTTTGAACACTAAAAATACCTTCACCCTAAAAACCGGACAAAACTCTACCCAACTGGATGTAAGTCAATTAAACAACGGAATATATTATGTGGTGATATCCACACCTCAAGGCCAATTAACTCAGAAAATAATCATTAACCATTAATCCGTTCTCAACCGGATTTAATAAAACGTCATATGAAGCGAATTATATTATCACTTGTATTACTTGTAAGTTTCTTTTCGGTTTCGGCCGGAAGTTGGGTACAGGTAGAAGGAAATCAGGTAGAGTCATCTGAACTCAATCTGGTAAAATCAGCACAAGGAAGTACCACCTTACAGTATACCTTGTCGGGATATTATTTTACAGAAGTAGCTACTGAAAAAGGTGCTGCCATCAGTATTCAATTTGATGAAGGCGCTCCCATTTTGCTCAAAGGGGCACCTCAATTGCCTTTAATGGCCACTTCGCTGATTATCCCCAATCAGTCGAAAATGCAGGTGAATATTGTAAGTTCATCTTACAAAGAATACAAAAATGTACTCATAGCCCCATCCAAAGGAAACCTGACCCGCGATATTGATCCGGAAACCATTCCTTATGAGTTTGGAAAGCAGTACGAAAACAACAACTTTTATCCCGGCGATTTGGCCACCCTTCGCGATCCATATATATTGCGCGATTTCCGTGGACAAACATTGCTGGTTCAGCCTTTTCAATACAATCCGGTTACCAAAACCTTACGTGTATATTACAGCATGACCATCGAGGTCATCGAAAATGGGATGAGCCATATCAATACGCTGGATGCGTCAGCCGGACATCCTGAAAAAGTAAGCACCAACTTCAACGCTATTTACAACCGACATTTTATCAATTACCAAAGTAGCGACCGCTATACACCACTTGAAGAAGAAGGCAATATGTTGGTCATATGTTATGCCGACTTCATGGATTCTATTCAGCCTTTTATCGACTGGAAAATAAAAACAGGAATGTCGGTAGAATTGGTTGATGTAGCTTCCATTGGAGGATCATCGGCCATCAAAACCTATATCGCTGATTATTACAATGCCAAAGGTCTCACCTACGTCTTGCTTGTGGGCGATTCACAACAAGTACCTTCATCAGTTGTTGGAGGAAACGACTCCGATAACAATTACACCTACATTGTAGGTAACGATCACTATCCAGATGTATTTTGCGGTCGTTTTTCAGCAGAAACGGAACAACATGTTATTACTCAGGTGCAGCGTGTTTTGGAGTACGAACAAAATCCTATTGCCGATACAGCTTGGTACAGCAAAGCCATTGGTATTGCGTCTGATCAAGGTCCTGGAGATGATAATGAATATGACTATCAGCACATCCGGAAAATTGGTAACGAAAAGCTGATTCCATACACCTACAACTATGCCTACGAATATTTTGATGGATCACAAGGTGGGAATGACGATCCGGGAAGTCCAAACCCAAGTACTGTAGCCGTTGGAATCAACTCCGGAGCAACCATCATTAACTACACGGGTCATGGTAGCGACAATGCATGGAGTTCTTCTAACTTTAGCAGTACCAATGTCAATCAGTTGACCAATGTGGGCAAACTTCCTTTTATTTTCTCAGTGGCATGCGTGAATGGAAATTTCGTCAACGGCAACTGTTTTGCTGAAGCCTGGTTACGTGCCGAAGACAATGGAGAGCCTACAGGAGCTATTGCAACCTTGATGTCTACTATCAATCAAAGTTGGAATCCCCCAATGGGCGGACAAGACGAAATGAATGACATCCTTACGGAAGCTTATACTGATAATATCAAGCGGACTTTTGCCGGTATTTCCATGAATGGCTGCATGTTGATGAATGATGAATACGGATCTGACGGAAATGAAATGACCGATACATGGACTGTTTTTGGCGATCCTTCATTGGTAATTCGCACCTCCATACCTCAAAACATGGTGGTTTCTCACCCAACTGAATTGCATATCGGTGAGTCGTCCATGACGCTTTCATGTAATGCTGAGGGAGCTAAAGCTGCCCTTACCTATAATGGAACCATCCTGGGAACAGCCTTTGTTACAGGCGGAACGGCTACCATCATGTTTGATGCACTTACTGAACTTGGAACGGCTGACCTTGTGGTTACCGCATACAATTATCGTCCGTACATCAGTACCTTGGAAATGATTCCTGAAATGGGTCCATTTATGACGATTTCTGATAAAATCATCAATGATGTAAATGGTGGAAATGGCGACGGGCTAATGGATTATGCCGAAGACATTGATTTATCGATTGGACTTACCAATGTGGGTGTTGAAGATGGATTTGGTGTTTATGGTTTCTTGTCGAGCACAAGTCCATACATTACTGTTACCAGCGATTCTGCTTTCTTTGGCGACATTGCTTTGGGGGATACTCTTATTGTGACCGATGCCTTTGGTTTTTCAGTAAGCAACGACCTACCTAATATGTCGTTGGTAAATTTCACCCTTACTTCCTATGATATAGAAGGAACAACTTGGACTTCGAGTTTTATGCTCTTGGGACATTCTGCAAAACTGGCTTTTGCAGGTTACTCAATAGATGATGCAACCGCTGGGAATGGCAATGGGAAACTGGACGCAGGAGAAACTGCCGACATCCTGATTTCAGTGAAAAACTCCGGTTCGTCAGACGCATATCAGGTAATGACTCAACTTTTATCAACAGGAGATTTTATCACAGTAAATAGTTCATCACTAAACTATGGCGACATTCTAAAAACTGAAACCAACACCATGTCCTTCAATGTGACCGTGTCAGGAGATGCTCCTGCTGGATACACAGCTAATTTTACGGTTGAAGCCTTAGGTGAATTTGATATCGCCATGTCGGATGCATTCTACACCATTGTGGGACAAATACCTGTGTTAATTGTCAATATGGCCAATGTGGCTACTGCCGACACCATGATGGCATGTTTGGAAGTATTGCAAGTTGGCGTTGAATCTACCGACGCATTTCCTGAAACACTGGAAATATATTCCTCAGTATTTGTATTACTGGGATCTTACCCCAATAACCATGCGCTAACTACCGAAGAAGGTGATGCTTTGGCAGCCTATTTACTTCAAGGTGGACGTGTTTATATGGAAGGTGGCGACACTTGGGCTTTTGATGACCCAACCGCTGCTCACGAGTTGTTTTTCATTAAAGGGATTGTTGATGGCAGCGATGATTTAGGAACCATTACTGGTGAAGACCTGAACTTTGCCTCTGAGTATTCATTTGAGTACAATGGCATAAACAATTATATAGATCAATTGGGTGTTTTGGGAGATGCAAAAGTCTTAATGAAAAATGTTTCCCCTGAATACAATACGGCTATCAGTTTTGAAAATGAAACCTACAAAACCATTGGTGCTTCTTTTGAATTTGCCGGATTAGGCAATCAGCCCGGTTCCACCAAAGATGGATTAATGGCCGAAATACTGTATTTCTTCAATATTTCCTTCACATGGACAGGTGTAGAAGAATCGTTGGCCGATCAATTTGATTTGGTAGCTTATCCCAATCCGTTTACCAATCAGGTACGTTTTTCATACGATCTCGAAATCGCTTCGCCTGTTACTTTCGAAGTATATGATATCGCTGGCAAATTAATCTACGCTGAAGCGCAAAAAGTAATGTCAGCCGGTAATCATCACATTGAATGGAATGCAGAATCGGCTCAACCTGGCATATATGTATACCGCCTAACCGCCGGCGAAGCCATTATGACCAACAAATTGGTTCGCACCCGTTAGTCGAGGTTATCAACTGAAAAAAAAGGGAGTGGAATTTGTTCACTCCCTTTTTTGTTTTAGGAGCATAAAAATGCGGATATTTGTCACCGCAACATAGTCAATAGTACATGCATTTACCCTTGTTTTTTGCCCGGCGTTATCTTCTTTCCAAAAAATCGCATAACCTCATCAATGTGATTTCCATGATTTCTGTGGGCGGATTATCGTTAGGTACCATGGCATTGATTGTGGTTTTATCAGTATTCAATGGATTTGAGGAAGTCATTAAATCGCTGTACAACACCTTCAATCCTGATTTACAGATAACTGCAACTGCGGGAAAAACCTTTCATTTCAGTGACTTTCCTTCAGAAAAACTTGGCCAATTACCAGAAGTGCTTAGTCTGTTGGAAGTGGTAGAAGAAGATGCCCTGCTTCGCTACAGCGACCAACAGTTTATTGCACGTTTCAAGGGCGTTCCAAAAAATTTCACCGAAGTATCGGGGGTTGACAGCATGATGGTTGATGGTGATTTTTTATTACAAGAAGGCGATGTGAATTTTGCAGTTCCCGGTGCAGGTGTGGCCTGGCACATGGATATTAACCCCAGCAATCCGTTAAAATTGCTCACTATCTATGTTCCTAAGAGGGGAAATGCATCCTCCTTTCAGTTTAACAATGCCTTCAATTCAGGATCGCTGCACCCTACAGGAGTATTTTCGGTACAACAGGAATTTGACGAAAGATACGTATTTGTTCCGTTGCGGTTTGCCCGTAAACTAATGGATTACAGCGATGAAGTTACCAGCGTGGAGATGATGCTCAGTCCTCAGACAGATGCCGAAAAAGCACAGAAAAAGATTCAAAAAATTTTGGGCGATGACTATCGGGTTCTCAATCGATTTCAGCAAAACGAGTCGCTTTTTAAAGTGTTGAAGTCTGAAAAAATCATTATTTACTTGATTTTGGTTTTTATCTTGCTGTTGTCGTCGTTTAACATGATCGGTTCCCTATCCATCTTAATGATTGAAAAGAACAAAGATATGGCCGTAATGAGTAGTTTGGGAGCCACCCGAAAAACCATTGGACGGATATTTATGGCGGAGGGCGTTTTGATTACCATTGCCGGAAGTGTGATTGGATTGGTGTTGGGATACGCTCTTTTATTTGTTCAACAACAATATGGGCTTCTGGGTCTTGGAGGCGGAGATGGCTCATTCGTTATTGATGCCTATCCGGTTAAGATGAAAATCATGGACTTCTTTTTGGTCTTTTTTACCGTTCAAGCGGTTGGCTGGTTTGCCACCTGGTATCCCGTAAAGCTACTCACACCCAAACTTACCCGTTTCCGCCTGAAATAAGGTTTTAATAATTCTAAATAACGATCCGGTAGTCCTTTACTCTTGATCTCTGTATTCGATAGATGTACCTTTGAGGCCAAAATCAATTTACAGTGTCATCACAACAAACCAAAAAAATCATGAAACTGAAAAACTTTTTGATGTTGTTCCTATTGATCTGTTTCACAGCCTTTTCATCTTGGTCGCAAACATTAATTAATGGAACCACAAAAAATGTAGCATCTTCGTTAACCGTTGTTCAAAGTCAACCTTTTCGGCTATCGCTGAATGCCAAAACAGGTCCCGTTTTCGCTACCAACGTTAAAAACGAGCTGGGCGATTTTATTCGTCTTTCTTCCGGTAAATTTGGCAAGAGCACAACCATCGGAAGCCCGGAATTGCCCGTGATGCATCGCCTTATCGAAATCCCTCAAGGAGCTACTGTCGAAGTGGTGATTAACCATTACGATATCAGCAATTTTAATCTTGCTGAAAACGGATTTAAAAATGCAATTGTACCCCTACAACTTTCGCAACCCAAATGCGGATCTACACTCAAGTCTGAAATCAATCAAGCAATATATGACCAAAATGCGACTTTTAGCGAAGAATTGGTGTCAGTTGAAATACTTGGGACCCTTCGTGGAGCGCGCATCGCCCGTTTGGATATCGCCCCATTCAGTTACAATCCCGTTACCGGAGATGTTCAAATTGCAAGCAACATTGACTTCAACCTGGTTTTCCATGATGCTGATCTGGCTGCGACCAAAACACTCAAACAAAATACACAATCACCTTACTTTAATGGCGTTTATAACCGATTGTTAAACAACCAATATCAGGTTGCTGATCGGGATGAAATCACCACTTGTCCTATCGTATATGTGATTATTTCTGACCCCATGTTTAAAGATCAACTCGCTCCTTTTACCGCATGGAAACGCCGCAAGGGATTCACCGTTATTGAGGCTTATACCGATGCCATTGGAACCACAAAACCTGCCATTAAGGCCTATATTCAGAATTTATACGACAATGCCACACCCGAACAACCAGCGCCTTCGTTTGTTTTGTTTGTGGGAGATATCGGACAGATTCCGGCCTACGATAACGGCAATGGCGTTACCGACAGGAACTACGTAGAATATACCGGAGACTTGTTTCCTGAAATTTATTACGGACGATTTTCGGCTCAAAACTCAACTCACCTACAACCTTTTATTGATAAATCGTTGATGGTTGAACAATACACCATGCCTGTTGAAACCTATATGGACACAGTGGTCATGATTGCCGGAGCGGATGCTTCCTATGCCCCTGATTGGGGAAATGGTCAGATCAACTACGGAACCATCAATTATTTCAATGAAGATCATGGTATCTTCTCACATACCTATCTCTATCCTCAAGGATCTGGTGCCTCGGCTGAAATAATTCAGAATATCTCTGATGGAGTAGGTTTTGCCAATTATACAGCCCACTGTAGTCCATCCGGTTGGGCCGATCCTTCGTTTCAACAAAGCGATATTCCAGGTTTACAAAACACAGGAAAATATGGACTTTTAATAGGAAACTGCTGTTCATCAAGCGAATACCAAACCAGTTGTTTTGGTGAAGATATCGTTCGTGCCGAAGGAAAAGGCGCGGTAGGTTATATCGGAGGATCCAACAGCACATACTGGGATGAGGATTATTATTTTGGCGTTGGCGTGGGTACGATCAGCGAAAATCCACCTGCCTATGAAGAAACAACACTTGGAAACTACGACCGCGCTTTCCACGATCATGGCGAGCCTCAAACCGATTGGTTTACTACCATGGATCAGCATGTTTATGCAGGAAATCTCGCAGTTAGCGAAAGTGGAAGTTCACGTCAGGAATATTACTGGGATATATATAATCTGATGGGCGATCCTTCATTGATGGTATATTATTCCGTTCCGGAAGACATGCCGGTTTCGCACGATCAATTTATCATGATTGGTACTGAAGAGTTTGCTGTTGAAACAGCTCCTTACGCTTATTTGGCACTTAACCGTGACGGTGTTTTATTGGCCACCGCGTTGGCGGATGAAAACGGATTAGCTCTGTTAACCTTCACTCCGCTTACCACTCCCGGTTATGCTGAATTGGTGATTACTGCCCAAAATCACAAACCACTTATCGAAAACATTCAGGTTTTTGCTCCTGATGGCCCATATGTTATTTACCAAGCGCATGAGGTTAGCGATGATTCCTTGGGCAATAATAACCACCATGCCGACTATAACGAGCAGGCTTTTATTAGTGTCACCATGAATAATTTTGGAAACGAAGTGGCCAACAATGTAACAGCAACCATCAGTACTACCAACAACAATGTGACTATTTTGGATGGAACAGCTGAGTATGGCGACATGCAACTTAACCAGCAGGTAGCGGTAGAAAAAGGATTTTTGATTCAGTTATCAGATCATGTAGCTGATCAAAGTCAACTGATGTTTACGCTAACGGCCACTGATGATCAGGACTCTAGCTGGCAAAGTGAATTCGCCGTAACGGCTTATGCTCCTGTACTTTCACCTGAAACCATGACCATCATCGACAATGTGGGTGGAAATGGTAATGGACGTCTTGATCCCGGTGAAACGGCCACTATCAAATTTGAAACCAGCAATGCCGGACATGCTTCAATACAAAACGTAAGAGCCTCGTTACAAGCTTTTAATCCATACATTACTGTACTTAGCGGCGATACTATCCTAGCAAATATGGGTTTGTTTGGTTCGTATTTTCCACAATTTGAAGTGCAAGTAGCCAATAATGTTCCAGAAGGTGTGTTTGGTGAAATGCATTTTACATTGGAAGCAGCGGGTTATGTGGTGATGCGCCCCTATTTTCCACGTATTGGCGTGTTGATCGAAGACTTTGAAACAGGTAACTTTAATAAGTTCGACTGGGAATTTGATGGCGACTTACCATGGGTAATCAACAATCAATATCCATATCAGGGATACTTTGATGCTAAATCAGGAACCATCTCTGACAATGCAACCACCGAATTTTGGATTCGATACCAGGTGATGTCTGCAGACACCATCTCTTTCTACAAAAAAGTTTCTTCAGAAGCAGATTTCGACAAGCTAAAATTCTTTATTGACAACACCTTACAAAATAGTTGGTCGGGGACGACACAGGGCTGGACAAAAGTTTCATTTCCGGTAACAACCGGAATGCATACCTTCCGTTGGTCGTACGAAAAGGATTTTTCAGGTTCAGGTGGATCTGATCGTGCCTGGGTTGACAATATTTCGTTGCCCACCATGATGGCAACAACCGTTTTTGCAGGACCTGATGATGATGTCTGTGAAAGCTCGCTTTATCAGTGCATGGGATCGGCTACCAACTTTGCCTCCCTGCAATGGGTTACTTCAGGAACAGGTTCCTTTGACCTGCCCGGTGTACTTAATCCTACCTATACGCCTTCGGAAGCTGATGTGCTTGCCGGACAAGTTCAGTTGTGTTTAACCTTGGTGGATGTAGATGGACAACCTGCTGCCGACACCATGAACCTGCGCATCAATAATATTCCTGAAATGGCGGTAATGCCAGATGGGCCTGATCAGATTGATCTTCAAGTGACCACTCAAAGTAATTATACCACCTTGGCCGTTGGTTCCGCAGCTTCCTACACTTGGTCGATTTATCCTGCTGAAGCGGGGGTAATGTCAGGAAACGGACTAACCGGAACAGCCTATTGGAACACCAGTTTTGAAGGCTCTGCATGGATTAAAGTAGCTGGAATAAATAGTTGTGGAATGGGAGTGTTTTCTGACAGCCTGGAAGTGACATTGGCTAACCCTGTGGGAGTGACTGAAAAAAGCATTTCAATGGAAGTGTCTGTGGTTCCCAATCCAAACAATGGAGAATTTGTATTGAACATTTCCTCCAAGGAAGCACAAACGATTCATGTGGCCATTTTAAATCCGTTGGGTCAGCAATTCATCCCAACAACCACATATCGTTTCTCTGAACGTTTTGCCAAACATTATTCGTTAATGCAAGCCCAACCCGGCTTTTACTATGTTGTGATTCAAAGCGAAAACAGCCGCTTGGTACGCAAGGTACTTATAAAATAAATGGTGCACTTTCCCGGGCAATGATTCAATTCTTCCCGGGAAGTGTTATTTTTGCAAAAAATAAAATTTAAACTACAACTATGCTGAATCTAAAAGTGCTTGAAGCCATTAATGCTCAAATCAAAAAAGAAGAGTTTTCCTCTCGTTTATACCTTTCTATGGCCATTTGGTGCGAAACCAACGGCTATCCAGGAGCTGCTGCTTTTTTATACGGACATGCCGAAGAAGAGCGTGTTCACATGATGAAGTTGGTGCGTTATGTCAATAGTCGTGGTGGAAAAGCTGTGGTGGCCGACATTGAAAAGCCTGATGCAGAATTTGAGTCACTTAACGATGTGTTTACTAAAATATTGGTTCACGAGGAGTACATAACTGCTTCCATCAACGAATTGTATGGAGTAACGGTTGACGAAAGAGATTATTCTACAGGAAATTTCCTTCAGTGGTTTATTACTGAACAGTTAGAAGAAGAAAACCTGATGAGCACAATCTTGGATAAAATTTCATTGGTTGGTGCCGATAAAGCCGGGATGTTCCACATTGATAAAGAACTGGAAGGCATGGCTGTACCAACTGCTGCAGCTGAATAAAGCCAAATACAATTAATAAATTGTATTACAAGAAAAGCCCGGTAATTACCGGGCTTTTCTTGTAGCTCAAAGTGGGAATCACTGTTTCACTACCTTGCTGGTTTTGGTTTTTCCTGTCGTCAGATTAATTACCTCAAGCAGGTAAATCCCCTTTTTTAATGCCCTCGTATCCAAACTTAACGTCAACTGTTTGGTTGTGGTGTGGAGCTGAAGAATACCATCAAGTGCAAATAGCTGAATTTTAAAGCATCTCCTTTCGTTGAATTTTAGTTGAATACTTTCGTTAAACGGATTTGGTGAAATGGTTAAGAAATCACTATCCATTTCTTCTGTGTCAATGATCAATCCGGTGGTAAAATAGCAAATCTCCGCATTGCGAATTATATGGCCTTCCAAATCGGCAAGCATACCACCTTTCAGGTTAATATAATACTGTTGTTGCTCCAATAATAGTTCATTGGGGTACAGAGTCATCATCATCCGGGCATCGTCAATATGCCCCGTAAACCCAACATCATCACCCACATAACTTTCGGTATTAAAATAAACCAATGAAGGAATTAAATCGTCCGTTATTTCGGAACTATCGGCCATACAAACCGGAACATCAAATGCAATTTGGACAAAAGTCGCCGGATCAACACCTACCGACCCTTGTTCAGGCGTAATAAACACAGAAGGAATGGTGTCGTTATTCAGTCCTAATAGATTAACTTGTCGTGAAATACGTTGTGTATTGTCAATATTATCGCTATTCAACGTGAGAACATCCTTAAATTCACCTGTTGTCGTGGGGGAAAAAAGGACTGTTAAATAGCCTGATCCACCTGGAGGAATTGTCAATGGCAAATCGCTAACGACCATATATTCAGCCAAATGATTGTAGGTACTTGTAATGGAAATATCCGTAGCTGAATTATTATGAACACGCAAATAATTTTCCTTGGGTGCATGATAACCTGCAAAATTCCCCATAGAAAGATTTCTAAAAGCGGAAAACAAATTGGTTCGCCATGGATACTTAACAGCTCGATAGCTGGCAACATCCTCCGGGAGAAATATATTCATCGACAGGCTATTATCCGAATTGAGCTCGGTGATATTTAATGGATAATGTGTTCCCCAGCATATCAGTTTTTTACCTTCCTCAGTAATCCTAAAACTTCCGGTAGCAGGCGCATACACTCCCTCACGTTGATAATTCCAATCCAGATAAGCAATCATTGTTTGCTCATCAATATGGTACTTCAATGCACGACTTATCGGGGGATTATGGTTATTCCCATTATCATATACAGTGTAGATATTATTCTCCAACCTTCGAATATCATGTTGATGCGAAAAGCCTATTTCATCCTGAAGGATGGTAAACATATTATTTTCGCTATTAAGTCCAAAACGCCAAATAATTTGGCCTGTATTGAAGTTTATTTTGGTAACCTCGTCCAAATGACGGCTCGAAAGCAAAATATGGCCATCGGCATCCAATTCCAATGCGTTGGCATGCACATAATCAATGATATTGGCAGTTAAATCGACGTCGTATGTAGCATCGGTAATTTGAAAATGATCCCAACTTCGCCACTGAAAATAAACATTCCTATCGAGATCCACTTCCTGCAAGACCAATCCAACAACAGTAGCATTTGGGTTACCTCCCGCAACAACAGCACTCATATCCACCAACTGAGGATCGTAAGACATCATTAGGTAATGACCATTTTCGAGGAGCAACATGTCGTGACCATCAACACAATAACCATTACCCATGCGCACCGAATCAATAATCAAATAAGAACTATCCATGATATAGTATTTTTCGTTTTCCGGATTCGATAAATCGTTGTTTGAATAAGTTAAATAACCATTGGAAAGCACTTTAAAATCGCGACTGCTTAAATCAACCTTTTGATAATAAACAGGCACACCAAAATCGTCGATAATGGTGAGGTAATTGCTGTAAACATCATGCGACCGACAAATCATATTCATAAAAATATACGTATCTTCAGGTAAATGATTTGTTCCAAATTGAGTTGTGGGCGCTGGGTAATCATCAGGCAAATGATTCACTTTGGGTGGAGTGTGAATACCGGAGAATTGATTGGTTGTCATTTTTAGACCAGGTTGAATTTGCGCTTCCTTTTGATTGTAATTTTTTAATAATGAAACCGTTTCCCTATCCTTAATGTAAAAACTGAAAGCTTTAATGATCATTTCATCGCCATGAACAGTTTTTAATCCTGATTGCACTGAAACATGTATTTTTTCGCCCCATTGGAAAGGTGTTTTAGTCTGAATGCAAATGGTTTTAAAATCATCACGAGTGCTTATCAGGAAATCAATTTGATCGGATTTTGATCCCTGCAATAAAAAACTGCTTTCGGTTACACTTGAAACATCGAGGGGAGTGTCTACTTTAAACAAGATGTTTTGTTCCGGATTGATGTATCTGGCCTCAGGTTGAGGCGATTGATAATAAAGTTGGGCTCCCTGACTAAATCCTTCAGCGAAAGTGAATAAAAACCCGATGATAACCCACCAACAATATTGATTAAATTTTTCCATCAAAGTATTTTTTATGAAGCGAATCACTCGGGCAAATCAACTAACACAACCTAAAACTAGAGTAACCAAAAAGCTAAAGACGCAAAAAACAACCATAATTAGGCTGATTTAGAGACAAATATAGAAAACAAATGTTACATTAGCAAGCCATAGACTTGTTTTTATCAAGTTCGCATATTTATCCTGTTAGATGTGTTGGTTTCATTTTCCGAAATGAGCACTGCCATGCCTTTTATCCCCTATAATATTGGAGTACTGCAACCCCATTGAGCTTAACGCTGTCATTATCAATTAAGATGTAGAAAAAAATGATTATACTTGTCACTTTTTTAAGAAACATTTGATTTATCCAACTACCACAAAAATTATTCTATGAGAAAATCACTACTTCCCAAATTTTTTATCGCCTGGCTACTACTATCATTTGCATATGTTAGCGGATTTGCCCAAACAGGAACCTATCATTATAGTGATTCATGGGGAAAATCAGGATTACAAATCAATGCGCAACGATCGTCAGATATTCAACTGACCTATTCCATTCAGGATTTTTCCATTGCTGAAAAATCAATCAATGGACAAAACATGCACGAGGTTGTTTTATCATCACAAATATTACCCAACAACTCTGGGGCACCCAATCTTCCCGGAAACGGTTACATGTTGGCCATTCCGAATGGGGCAACAGCAAGGGTAGAGATTATCAATTCGAGGGAAGAAATCATTGAAAATGTTGAACTTGAACCAGCACCTGAAATTCCATGGGATACAGATAATTCCCCAATTCGATATTCGAAAAATCAAGAAATTTACACTTCCAATGCCTACTATCCTAAGAATCCGGTTATTACCTCAGAGGCCGGATCGTTGCGTGGAGTTAATGTAGTAAGAATTGGGATTACCCCTTATCAATACAATCCTATAACCAAACAACTAAAGGTCTTACGCGATTTGGAAATTAAAGTGATTACCGAAGGTGGCGACGGAACCTATGGAACAGAACGTTTAAGAAGTCGCTGGTGGGACCCCATCCTACAAAATTCCATTGTAAACAGCAATGTCCTTCCTAAGATTGATTATAGCAAACGGGAGGCCAGTCGCAACGAAGAATATGAGTATCTGATCATAACTCCCAACGATACAGAATTTGTTAGCTGGGCCGACAGTATCAGTCGCTTTAGAAATATGCAGGGAATCCATACAGGTGTGGTAACCATGGGCGAAATTAATGCCGTAAATGCCATTGCGCTAGAAGCTTACATCAACACCATTTATGCCGAATGGCAAACACCTCCTGCCGCAGTTTTGTTGTTGGGTGATTATGGAACCAACATGGACAATTCGATAATTTCGCCAATTTGGGATAATTACTGTGCCTCGGATAATATCCTTTCGGATGTAGATGAAGACAATCTTCCAGACATTGTTTTTGCTCGTATTACTGCTCAGAATGCCGACCAACTCGAAGTAATGGTAAATAAATTTATCCATTATGAAACCAATCCTCCTACCAGCTTCGATTTTTATGATCATCCCATAACAGCATTGGGTTGGCAAACCGAACGTTGGTTTCAAATTTGTTCAGAAACTGTTGGTGGTTTTTGGAAAAACGAATTGGGCAAACATCCAGTACGTATCAACGAGGTTTACGATGGTAATCCTGATGTAGATCCATGGTCTTACGCTACAAATACTGCCTCTGTAATGAGTTATTTCGGACCGGATGGTTTGGGATATATTACGGCTACACCAAGTGAATTAGGTGATTGGCGTGGTGGAAGTGCCAACGATGTGGCCGATGCCATCAACGCAGGTTCATTTATGTTGCAACACCGCGATCATGGTTACGAAGGTGGCTGGGGTGAGCCGGGATTTAATACCGGAAGCATTAATAACCTTACCAATACTGATCTTACTTTTGTTTTTTCAATTAACTGCCTAACAGGTAAATACAACTATGGGAGTCAGGTTTTTTCTGAGAAATTTCACCGGTACACATTCAATGGTGAAGCCAGCGGAGCTTTAGGACTGATTGCAGCTTCTGAGGTTAGTTATTCGTTTGTTAACGATGCCTATGTTTGGGGATTGTATGATTATTTATGGCCTGAGTTTATGCCGGATTATGGTGGAGATTTCCCCGAAACACGTGGAATTTTGCCCGCTTTTGCCAATGTTTACGGAAAAATATTCCTCGATTATACCGGATGGCCTTACAATACCGGAAATAAAGAGGTAACCTATAATTTATTCCACCACCACGGTGATGCTTTTTTAAATGTATATACTGAAGTTCCTCAAGAACTTACCGTTGTTAAAGATGAGGTCATCCTCAGTGGATTACCAACTTTTGAAGTAACTGCTGATGCAGGCTCTCTGATTTGCCTGTCTGCCAATGGTGAAATTATTGCCGTCGCGGATGGAACCGGAGTTCCTCAAACACTTGAGGTGACTTATATTGAGCCTGGAACACTGGTTGATTTAGTTATTACCAAGCAAAACCATTTCCGTTATCACGAACAGTTGCTGTGTGTGCCTCCAAGTGGACCCTACTTGCTCAACATTGCCCAATCCATTGTAAATGAAACAGGAAACGAGTTTATATGTTTTGGTGATGAGGGAAATTTATCCCTATCCATAAAAAATGTGGGAACCGAATTGGCCGAAAACGTAATGGTGAATATCAGCACAGCCGATAGTTATGTGCAAATAATTGATGGCTCAGAAGAATACGGCAATATCGATCCTGACCAAACCATGATGCTGGAAAATGGGTTTCAATTTACGGTAAATGAAAATATTCCTGATCAACATCTGGTGGTTTTTCATGTAGAAGCTGCATGTGGTGAAAATACATGGGAATCGGATGTTGAACTCATTGTTAATGCCCCAGATGTAAAACTTACGACCTTCCATTTAATGGAAGTGTCTGGCAATGCTAACGGCAGAGTAGATGCCGGAGAGACGTTTAAGGTTCAGTTTGACATTAAAAACGAAGGGCATACGGCCACCAAATTGATGATTTCATCCATGATTGCGGAAAGTCCTTTTACACGAATAGCCACTGATGCCATTTCAACTGCTGAGTTAATGACAGATTCCACTTTAATTGCCACCTTTGAATTTGAAGTGGATGGCAACACCCCGTTGGGACATGAATTTGCATTTGTCAACCAGAACATATCCGGAGCCTATGGTTCCACAGATACTGTATTTGTAAAAGTTGGGGTATCTGTTGAAGATTGGGAAACAGGCGATTTGTCGAAGTTTGAATGGCTTAATGATGCTGCTCACCCTTGGAACATCGACCATCTTGTAAAATATGAAGATAATTTTTCCTTGCGCTCAGGCGATATTCAGGAAAGCCAGGTTTCAGTGCTTACCTTGGGATATAAGGTAACAACTGCTGATTCTATTTCGTTTCATGTGAAAACAGCCACAGTGGTTGGTAATGGAGAGTTGATCTTTTTGGTGGACAACCAGGAAAAAGGCAGGTGGTCGGGTGATGAAGACTGGACCCGTGTGAGTTTCCCGATTAGTTCTGGAAATCACACACTGATTTGGATGTTTATTAAATACAACGTTTCCAACGAATTGGAAGATTGTGTATGGATCGATTTAATTTCGCTTCCACAAAAAGATGCCATCACCGGTTGGGCAGGTTTCGATACCGAAATTTGTGAAGTTCCTGAAATACCATTGAACGGAATGGCCACATTTTATGAAACGGTGCTATGGACAACCAATGGCAGTGGTTCGTTTAGCGACGATCAGATTCTTGATCCTGTGTACACACCCTCCGAAGCTGATTTTTCTGCCGGTCAATTTACTCTAACTTTAACAGTGGAAGGTTCCGGATCAACAACAGTGTCGGAGGATCAAACTTTCTTTGTACAACAATCCCCCACTGCCGCGGTTATACTATTCGATCAGGATACTGTTTATACTGTACTTACACCCTCTACCGATCTTTCAGGTGAATCAGCCAATTTTGCCACAGAATATATCTGGGCATTGACACCGGAAACGTCAGGAAACATAATAGCCAATGGGCAAATGGCAACCATCGACTGGAACACCCTATACTCAGGAGAGGCCACCATTGGATACCGCGGAAGCAACATCTGTGCTGAAGGAGAAATCACCGAAAAGGTAGTGTTTGTTTCCAATGCAACAGCCATTGAGGAGATGAGTTCTGATAAAAACCTGGTGATTTACCCCAATCCAAATGAAGGCAGTTTTTATGTAAGTATGGATTTATATGAACTTACAATTGTTCAATTGACTTTGATTGATGGGACAGGTCGCGCAATCTGGAATAAGACCATAACACCTACGGATTATCTACAACTGCATTGCCAACCCGGAAAACTTCAATCGGGTGTTTACCAACTAATTGTTAGCACTGAAAATCATCGTTGGATTAAAAAAGTAGTGGTAAAATAGAAAATTGAAATCATTAAGGCATTTCTTATTGATAAACAACACGTAACAAAAAATCTCTTCTGTTTTTATTACAACAAACAGAAGAGATTTTTTTATGCATTCAAATGCGATTAAAAAACCTGACGGTGGCCTTTTTATAAGGCGTATAAATTAGGCAATATTGCATGTTAAAACGCTTTAAGTACTGAGGAAGTTGATCAAACTTTACTAAGTTTGTCACCCAAAATTTTTTGAGCTATGAGCAGTCATATTACAATGAATCCCAATCCGGTACTACAGTACCTGAACAAACCGGCCAACTTATTAACCAAAGATGACCTGATCAGGTATATTGTGGACAACGATATCGAAATGATCAATTTCAGGTACGTTGGTTGGGATGGCAGGTTAAAAATATTAAATTTCATCATCGGCAGTATGGAACATCTGGAAAACATACTCACTGCCGGTGAACGTGTGGATGGATCTAGTTTACTTCCTTTTGTGGAAGCAGGTTCAAGCGACCTTTACGTTATTCCACGGTACAAAACCGCATTCAGAAATCCTTTTTCCGAAATTCCGGCACTCGACATCATGTGTTCGTATTATGATCGCAATGGCGAACCTTTGGATGGTGCTCCGGAGAACATCCTGAAAAAGGCTCACGACAGCTTTAAGGAAGTTACCGGAATGGAATTTGAAACCATGGGCGAATTGGAATATTACATCATCAGCGAAGATGATGGTTTATTCAAAGCCGACGATCAGCGTGCTTACCACGAATCATCTCCTTACTCAAAATGGGGTGATTTCAGAACCGAAGCCATGAAGCTTATTGCAGAAGCTGGAGGTTTAATTAAATACGGACATTCCGAGGTCGGTAATTTTACCAAAAACGGAATGGTGTATGAGCAAAATGAAATTGAATTTTTACCAACCAATGTTGAAGATGCAGCCGATCAGTTAGTAAAGGCCAAATGGATTATCCGCACCTTGGCAGAACAATATGGTGTGATGGTGACTTTTGCCCCAAAAATTACTGTAGGTAAAGCCGGAAGTGGTTTGCATATTCATACACGTGTGATGAAGGATGGCAAAAACATGATGATTAAAGACGGAAAACTTAGCGAAATTGCCAAAACAGCCATTGCAGGATATATGGAACTGGCGCCATCGTTAACCGCTTTTGGCAATCAAAACCCAACTTCCTATTTTCGTCTGGTACCACATCAGGAAGCTCCAACCAATATTTGCTGGGGCGACCGCAATCGTTCGGTTTTGGTTAGGGTTCCATTGGGATGGACAGTGCCTGCCAACATGATTCATAAGGTTAATCCTCAAGAACCTGGTG
This sequence comes from Bacteroidales bacterium, assembly GCA_041582875.1. Lineage (GTDB taxonomy): Bacteria > Bacteroidota > Bacteroidia > Bacteroidales > F082 > UBA6244. The sequence goes on from JBFHGX010000003.1 coordinate 31,377, forward strand.
ACATCATCGACATGAGTGGCAAACAAACCGTTGAACTTCGTAGTCCTGATGGCTCGGCAGACTTGTATTTATTGTTGGCCGGATTGACCGTTGCTGCCCGTCATGGATTTGAAATAGAAAACCCGCTTAAAGTGGCTGAAGACACTTATGTGGATATCAATATTTTTGATGAAGAAAATAAACAACGTCAGGAGCAATTGGCCCAATTGCCTTCATCGTGTGTGCAATCGGCCAAAAATTTACAAGAGCAAAGAGCCATTTACACCAAATATGACGTGTTCCCCGACAGGGTGATCGACCGCACCATTACTAAATTGACTAAATTTGACGACGAAGGGCTGATTACCCGTATTCAGGATGATGACGACAAGGTGATGGCTCTTGTAAACCAATATTTTAACTGTGGATAACTACATCAAAATCATCGAAACGCCACGAGACGGGTTTCAGGCGCTGAACGGCATCATTCCCACATCCGACAAGGTTAAATACATCAACCAATTGCTTCGGTGTGGATTTCAAACTGTTGAGGTTGGCAGCTTTGTGTCACCACGACTAATACCCCAAATGGCCGATACTGCAGACGTACTGCGGCAACTGGATTTACAGGATGTGACTTCTGATATAGCTGTTTTGGCTGTTACCGAAAAAGGTGGACAGATGGCCTGCGATTTTAAACAGATTGATCAGGTATTTTTCCCTTTTTCAACTTCGCCTACCTTTTTACGTAGAAACATCAAGAGCACTCTGGTTCAGGCCGATCAAACCATCGATGGCATACAGAACCTATGTTTGAAATACAACAAAGAGCTTGTGGTATTTTTCTCCATGGGGTTTGGAAGCGCCTATGGCGATCCTTGGAGCATGGATATACTATACGAATGGGTCGACAGAATGATGGAAAAAGATTTGAGTATCTTTCCTTTTTCAGATATTTTTGGTGATGCCGATCCTGTGACCATCGAAAAAGTGTTTCGTTTGTTAATTAAGGAGTTCCCTGATGCCGAATTTGGGTTGCATCTACATTCACTTCCCGAAAAGAGAAAAGAAAAAGTAGCTGCCGCATACCGTGCGGGGATTCGCCGTTTCGATACAGTTATAAGTGGTCTCGGCGGATGTCCGCAAACAGGAAAGGAATTGGTGGGCAATCTATCACTGGAAGCGTTATTGGAGTTTTGCGATCAACATAAAGTTCGCCACGATCTTGATCTTAAACAGGTGGCAACCGCCCAACAACTAATGCCGGCTTAAGTCATTTTAAAATGTAATTAAAGGTCACCTGAAAGTTGTTTCAGGTGACCTTTTTTATGCACTAAAATTTGACAACCTTTTGTCTTATTTTTTCGATATTGGTGTTGATTTCGTAGAAATAAAAACCCGCAGGCATTTCTTTTCCGGTTGCATCTTCACCATCCCAAACCGCTGTTTGCGATCCAGAAGCCATCATTTTATTGGCCAATGTACGTACAATTTTACCTTCTATATTGTATATCAGTATTCTAACTGATGTACTTTCCGTTAAGTGAAAGGCGATATTGATCTGATCGGAGAAAGGATTGGGGTAATGCGTACTGGTAATTTGATGGATATCAATTTCAGGTTCTTCAACTCCCAACAGAAGCCCTAACCCTCCTGAATAGCAATAAACCTCGCCTTCACGTCCTCCCACAACCATTTCCATGGTGCCATCACCAACAATGTCAGGTATTCCATTGAGGGCATCTACAGGAGATCCGAAACTTTGCGATTTTAAGGTTTCTCCATCCACGCCACTCAAAAAATAACAATAGTTACTCGAAAACAAGGTGCCAATCAGTACATCATTGATTTGATCGTCGTTGATGTCATCCACCACGGCCACATTCCACGATTTATCGGCCAGACTTTTAAACCACAGTGTAGAACCATCTTTACCGCTTAGGACAATACCATTTGCTTTGCTGTGGGCAATCAGCACATCCGAGTAACCATCATTATTCACATCTTCCATTTTCTCGAAACGCAGGATGAGTGAACCACTAACTGCACCTTGATATATTAGTGTATTATCTGTAGGATCAATATAATAGAAGAATCCTCCGAAATCTCCGGCAACAATGTCTTTTACTCCGTCTCCATTGATATCGTCGAGCTGTAACAAAGCCCAAACAGAAGTACCTCCAGTGGCTCTTATCCAGCGAATGTTGCCATTTGAACCATCAATACCAATGATCTGTCCTTCAGTTTCGCTGGCATTTGCGGCTCCTGCAACTACGTCGGGCTGACCGTCACCGGTAAAATCCTCAACACCAATCACTGAAAATACGGGTCCGCCTATGTAGGTTTCCCAGATGGAGAATCCATCATAGGAATTCAAACAATAGACCCGTTTTGGCCCTGTATCTTCACTATCGTCACCCGTGGAAGCCAATACATCTGCCAACCCATCATTGTTGTAATCAAATTTGGCATCTACATCGTAAACCCAGCCACCATTGCCATAGTCGTTGGTGTTGTGTCGCCAAATGGACTGACCGGTCTTTCCCGAGAGTGCTCTTATGGAGTGATCTCCTCCGGTAGTTCCAATAACCACATCTTCGTAGCCATCCATATCAATGTCCTCAATGGTGGTCAGTCCGGGTTGGTCATATACATTGCCACTGTATATTTCATACTCCCACATCACATCAGCAACACCTGACGAATTACCGTTGAAGCATCGGATGTAATTGTCTTCTGAACAAACGATTACATCATCTACTTCGTCGCCAGTAATATCCATGATGGGAGTTATAGCTTTCGGACTTGGGTCATAACCGGTGGTAATTGTATAATGCCAAAGGGCATCACCAATGGGGTATTCCTGATCGTTGCCATTACCGGATAGTTGCACCATATAGGGGTTGTTAGCCATGTCGTTGTTCGAAATAAGAATTTTCCCATTGTACATTTCGGCAGCAGTTGGATGGAACCACATCCCGACAAGTATGGAATCTAATGGTGCAATATGAATGGGGTATTCAACAGACTCATCAACTAAAAAGACTGGCTGATCTATAGTAATATCATTGATGGTCAGGGTAGCGTCACCAATGTTTTCGAGCTCGACAAACCAACGGGTATAGGCATTTATTCTAACATCACCATAGCTATGAACATCGACCGGCACATGGAGCGATGGTCCTGAGTTAACAGCATCTCCTGTAAGGGTAACCAATTCGTTGGGCGAAATCGGATCAGAAGAATTGATAGTTATCTGTGTGTTTAAATGTCCCACTGTAGTGGGAGAATAGGTTAATGGAATTGTAGCAGAATTTCCGGGATAAATGGTATAAGGGGTATTAAAGCTGGTTGATATAGGTGCCGAACCCGGAATGACCACATTATTGATAATCAAAGCAGCATCGCCGATGTTTTGAACCAGCATGCTCCAGGTTTCCGAAGTGCCAACGGTAACTGTACCATAATTGTGCTGATTTACCGGAATGTTGATTTCTGGCGTACCGGCTCCGGTTAGATTGATTTTGTACAATTTACTGGGTGAGGAAAGTTGACCATCTACATACCACAAGTAGGTCCCATCGTACACAATTCCAGAAGGTTTCATGTTTTCGCACGCATGGCTCTCCAATATACTTCCCGATTGATCGGTTTTGTAAATCATATCAGAATTGTAATCCACCATCCATAAATTATTGCCCTGCATGCAGATATCCCAAATTTGATCGGCAGGAGGAACAAACTGTGAGAGTACTGTACCCGTACCATTTACCTGATATACAGTGCCCGGATCCGGATAATATGTTCCAACCCAATACTCACCGGCATCATGAGCAATACCACTCATGTAATGATCGGGTAAATCGAAAGTAGAGATTATGTTTCCACTCAGGTCAAGTTCGGTAGCTTGTGCCGGAGCAGAAGAAGGCGAAACCTGATTGACTACCCATAAAGATGAGCCATCCCAAGTCATACCAAAACAATCGCCAATATTGGGATTGATAAATTGTTGTTGAATATTTCCATTGGAAGGATCGAATCTGTAAAAATGGTCTCCATCAGCCCCGTAGATCCCAAAATATAGATAGGTTCCGTCATAGGCTAAACCTGATGCCTTGCCGGGAATATCCCATGATTGAACAATGGTCCAAGCGCGATCACTACGATCAAAAGTCTGACCAAAAAGATCATTCACTGACCAATGAAGGATCAATACTAAGAAAAATAATAGCGTAATTTTTTTCATGAATAGAGGATTTGATTGTTAAGAACCTTCAAAGTTAAGAAATTTGTAACAGACAGAATCGATTATAGGACTTACCTTTTTATGGTAAAATGTGTAAATACAATTTTCACCCGAAGCAATATAAAATAGCATAATAATTTGATGTTGTTTAGTTTAGACAGTTTATATCTTGCAGATCAATTTTCACCAAAAAACAGTTACTATGAAGAATTCTGCTAAAATGATTGCTGGGTTGGCCCTAAGTCTATTGTTTACTGTAATTGCTTGTGACAAGAATAAGTCGGCATACACAGAAGATTTTGATTCAGAAGTATCCAATATGAAGGAAGACATCAGTTTAATGGGAGATGGACTTCTTGAGAAAGTCGTGGTAAAAAGATTGGTAAAGCCGGATGATTGTAGGTTTATTGTATCAGGAACCATTGAATACAGACTTGACGGGGTGGTGGTAGCCATTGTTGACTATGGAAATGGCGCTTGTGATAATGTAGCAACCAAAACCGTGAGAGGTACTACTACCAGATTCTTGTTGGAACCTGAAGGAAACAATCAGAAATACAAAAAAATTATCACAGAACCTCTAGTAAGACTTGAAAACTGCGACTATATTGTTTCTGGAATTATTGAGTTTCACCAAAACGAATCATGGGTTGCGACCCTTGATTATGGTGACGGGAATTGCGATAACATCGCCATTAAATACTGGGATGGTGGACAAAAAGAAATTACCTTAGACAAATAGCTACCACTTCAAATTTTCTCGCATCGGAAAACCACTTTCCGACTTACTATTCAGAAAAGGTTAAAGTAATATCCAAAATCTCGGGTCTTGAATTGGTGCGTACCGGAGGACCCCAACCACCAATTCCCGAAGAAACCAAAATATGGGTATCGCCTTTTTTCAGCAACCCACGACTAACTTCAAATACCAAATTGGTAATGGCATTAAACGGCCAAAGCTGTCCGTGATGGGTATGTCCTGAAAGTTGTAAATCAACTCCTGCCTGAACCGCCTGATCTAACCCCAAAGGTTGATGATCAAGTAAAATAATGGGATATTGGTTGTCGACTTGTTCCATTATCTGAGGGAGTGTTTTACGCTGTTGCCCCGAAAACTGACGGCGCGTTAGGTCTTCGCGTCCAACCAGATAAAAGCTATTGTCAATCAGTTTTACGGTGTCATTAAGCAATTGCACATTGTGTTCCGTCAGGTATTTCTTTGCTTTATCCACGCCACCAATGTATTCATGGTTTCCGGTAACAGCATAAACGCCGTATTTGGCCTTTAGTTGCTTCAAAACCTCTCCCACATTGGAGTGAATTACAGGTGCAATATCCTCATCAATGATGTCTCCCGGAATGAGGATAATGTCAGGATCTAGGGCATTTACCTGATTAACAATTCCTCGCAGATGTCGTTTTTCGATAATCGTTCCCAAGTGTACATCCGAAAAGGCCACTATGTGCAGCGATTTTAAATTGCCTGCTTGCTTTTCAATGGGAATTTGAATTTTCTTTACCTTCGGAATCCAGGTATTGATATGACCTAAAACAACCACCAGAAAGGTAATTCCAATCACGACCATGGAAGTCAACCACCTCACTTTTTCAGGATGTTGTGTTAGCCATGCAGGGAAGAAGTGAAATAACCTGTTGACACCCTTAACCAAATCGATTACAGCCAATTGCAGTACCAGATAGACCATGATGGCCAGCCAAAATGATCCTACCCAGATGAGTATGGTACTTACCATATTAACTGAAATATGTTCGGTGATCCGGCCCACCAAAAAGGCAGCAGCAAAAAAAATTACTCCCCAAATAAGTATTCTTCGCCAAACGGGATGCCCTGCAGTTAAAGGCAATCCGTTTTTTATAATATAGTAGTTGAGCAAGGAATAGATGCTCAGGATAAGTGTCAGGACAACAATGAATCCGATATTTTTCATAAAAAAAATTTAAAAACTGTTGATGGTAAATCCACCGTCTACAGTAATACACTGTCCGGTGACATACGATGAAGCCGGCATACACAAAAAGCATACCACCCGTGCAACTTCTGCCGGACTGGCAATTCGGCCAATAGGTGTTTTTTCGAGAATCTCGTTGAGGTAGTCTTTGTTTTCGAAAAGCTTTTCAACCAGTGGTGTCATGGTGTACCAGGGTGCCACAGCGTTTACACGGATGTGATCGGAAGCCCATTCAACGGCAAGATTGCGTGTAAGCTGCAATAATGCAGCTTTGGTCATGCCATAGGGCGCACCCGTCCGGATATGTGTTAGTCCGGCCACCGAAAGCATGTTCACCAACGTGGCTTCCCCTGAAACTTTCAAAAGAGGATACATGGACTGACTAAGGGAGAAATTACTATGCATGTTGGTTTGTAGAATATGATGGTATTCTGAAACAGAATATTCAGTCATTTTCTTGCGGATATTTGTCCCCACATTGTTGACTAAAATGTCCAATCTCCCTATGGATTTCACCCAATTGGATAACTTCTCACGATCTGCTTCTGTAGAAACATCAGCAGTTGTACCCGAGGCTTTTAGTCCTGCTTCATTTAGCTGGGTTACAAATTTTTCCACATCCGATTCATTCCTTGAAACGATCAATACATGCGCTCCCAATTCGGCCATTTCTTTCGCTATGGCTCGGCCTATTCCTTTGGTGCTGCCTGTAATCAGGGCAGTTTTTCCTGCTAACGACCAATAGTTCTTTTTCATCTCGCTCTTTTTTATGGATGCAAAAGTGTCGAAAATTTTGGATTGACTACCTTTGAGCAAAAAAATGGCGAAGGTTATTGTTGCTTCTTCTATTCCTCCGCAAGCTTTAAAACAGCTTGAAAAACAATTTGAGTTGATATTGTTTGAAACCGAAGGAATAACCTATTCGGCGATTTCCAATCATCCGGATGTGTTTATATGTCCGTTCGGAGAGCAGTTGATCACAACAGAAAACCTGCCGCAACCGATGAAACAAGCTTTTCAAACACATAATCTGAATTATGAAGAAGGTTCGCTTCCTATTGGGATGCGTTATCCGGAAAGTGCCCATTTTAATGCGGTGGTTACGCCAAAGTTTTTCATTCACAATTTAAACCACACTGACCCCATATTACTTGCCTGTCATTCCGATAAATCGCATATTCATGTAAATCAGGCCTATACAAGATGTAATTTACTTGCTTTGCGCGATGATTGGTTCATTACCTCCGATCGGGGAATCGAGAAAACCTTATTGAATCATTCATTGCATGTTTTGTATGTAAATCCTCAAGGGATTCAATTACCTGGCTTTAAACATGGTTTTTTTGGAGGAACTGGTGGAATTTACAATAACACGGTGTATTTTATTGGGGATTTATCTCAACATACTCAGGGAGAACAAGTTGTTAAACTACTTACTTGTTTAGGTTATCAAATACATTTCCTGTACGATGGTCCATTGTTTGATGGCGGGAGTTTGTTCTTTCTCAGTAAATAGACTAACCGCAGAGTTTCGCAAAACACTACGCAGAGTCATGCAAATAAAAAACACTGAGTTACAATTAAGTTAAACATTTCTTCATCCCATCAATTTTCTTAATTTCGCAGCCTTAAAATTACTTGACCATAAAATCTTACTACGGATCTTAAAATAGAATATCATGTTGCGAACACATACTTGCGGAGCACTTACCATAGCTGATGTAAATAAACAAGTTACCCTATCGGGATGGGTACAAAAAACCCGTGATAAAGGAGGTTTAATCTGGATTGATTTACGCGACCGTTATGGCATTACCCAGCTGTTGATGGAAGAAGGTCGCACCGCAGCTGAGGTCATCGAAATTGCCCGTACCCTGGGACGTGAATTTGTAATTTCCGTTCGGGGAAAAGTGATCGAGCGTGAATCGAAGAACCCAAAGATGGCTACAGGCGATGTAGAAATTGATGTCACCTCCATCCAACTACTGAATAAATCGAAAACACCACCTTTCACCATCGAAGATAAAACCGATGGAGGAGAAGAGCTCCGTCTGAAATACCGTTATCTCGATTTGCGTCGCAACCCGCTTAAAGAGAACTTGATGCTGCGTCATAAATTGTCGCTTGAGACACGCAAATACCTCGACAGCCAAATGTTTGTTGAGATTGAAACACCCTACCTCATCAAGTCTACTCCCGAAGGAGCTCGGGACTTTGTGGTGCCTTCGCGCATGAATGAAGGCCAGTTTTATGCCCTTCCCCAATCTCCTCAAACCTTTAAACAATTGTTAATGGTAGCGGGTTACGATCGTTACTACCAAGTGGTAAAATGTTTCCGTGATGAAGACCTGCGTGCTGACCGTCAGCCTGAGTTTACCCAAATCGACTGTGAAATGGCCTTTGTGGAGCAGGAAGATATCCTGAACACCTTCGAAGGGTTGATTAAGTACCTATTCAAAGAAGTAAAGGGTGTTGACATTGAAAAAATGCCCCGCATGACCTATGATGATGCCATGAAATTATACGGATCCGACAAACCGGATTTGCGTTTCGGGATGCAGTTTGTGGAGTTAAACGAGTTGGCCAAGGACAAGGGGTTCTCCATTTTCGATGAAGCTGAATTGGTGGTGGGCTTTAATGCTTCCGGATGTGCCGGATACACCCGCAAACAACTTGATGGTTTAACCGACTTTGTCAGAAAACCTCAAGTCGGTGCCAAAGGGCTTGTTTATGTTAAATACAACGAAGATGGAACGTTTAAATCTTCGGTTGATAAATTTTATACCCAGGACGACCTAAAGGCATGGGCCGAAAAAATGGATGCCCAACCAGGAGATTTAATGTTAATCCTTTCCGGAGATGCAGAAAAAACGCGTAAACAACTCAACGTATTGCGTTTGCATATGGGAGACCTGCTTGAACTAAAGGATCCATACAATTACAATCCTCTTTGGGTGGTCGATTTTCCATTGCTTGAATGGGACGAGGAACATGAGCGTTACCATGCCATGCACCATCCCTTCACGTCACCCAAACCACAAGATATTGTGTTATTGGAAACCGATCCCGGAGCTGTTCGTGCCAACGCTTACGACTTTGTTATCAATGGTGTTGAAATTGGTGGAGGGTCCATCCGTATCCACGACCGCGATTTACAGAAACTTATGTTTAAACACTTGGGATTTACCGATGAACAAGCTCAGGATCAGTTTGGCTTCCTAATGAATGCTTTCGAATATGGTGCACCTCCTCACGGAGGAATTGCTTTTGGATTCGACCGCTTGGCTGCTTTGTTTGGGGGACAGGATTCTATCCGCGACTTTATTGCTTTCCCAAAAAACAACAATGGTCGCGATGTTATGATTGATAGTCCAAGTGTAATTGCAAATGAACAGTTAGATGAACTTAATTTAAAGGTTGTCCTGCCTAAAAAAGGCTAGTCCTCCTTTGGCTTAAAATACAAACCCACTTTTCAGTGACTGAAAGGTGGGTTTTTTTGAGAAAAACACTCTTTGTAACAAATATCTGGATTAAACTTCATTTTTGCTATGAGGCCAAAAAACCAGCAGCTCAACGCTTTGATTGTTAATCTGATAATATAAACTTACATGTTTATTGATCAATGCTTTACGGACTTCTTTTCTTTTTATTGATTTAAACATCAATGGAAATTCAGATATCAATTGGATTGTTGAAAATACTTCTTTAACAAAATGATCAACTGCTTGTTCTGACCAGTTTTGTCGAAGATAGTCAATCACTTCTTCAAATGATTCAGTAGATTTCACTGTCCATCTGATTTCATATTTCACGAAAGAAAGCTTTTATATTTCGTCAGTTGCTCCTCATGAGAAGTGAATCTATGTTCTTTAGCATTTTCTTGGGCTTCAGTAATTTCTGTTTGAAGTGCCTTGGGTAAGTCATCCCAACATTCCTGATGATCTTTTTTTAAAAACTCCAGGTAATTAATTAAGTCTTCACTTTGAAGATTAATTATCCAGTTGATTAGATTATATTTTCTGTTTTCCAGATTCATATTATACTTTTTTTGCAAAGGTAAGAATACGCTCAGCAGAAGTCAATGAACATTTTTGCTCATACAAACAATCAGATAAAATTTACTCTACCAACATCATTTTCTGTTTCTTTACCCAATCCTGCGTGCTTAAAGTAAAATAATACACTCCTGGCTTGAGGTTATACTCCTCAGCATGAAACACTTCGGTGTATTTCCCTGGAGCTGTGAATTCATTGTTAATTATGGTGGTTACCTTACGACCAAACACATCATAAACCGAAAGGTTGATCACAGCAGGTTCGCGAAGCTTAAAGGAGATAAAGGTCGATGCCCTGAAAGGATTGGGATAGTTAACTTCCAAATGAATGGGAGCTTTGCTCAACGCTTCAACTTCTGGTTCTCCCACAAATTGGTCGATAATGGCTGTCATAATTGACATATTTCCACCTTGCAACCTGGCCCAAATGGGACGGACTCTTCCATTGTGCGCCACAATATTGGTGTAATCGCCAAAAAACACACTGCTATAGGGCAAAAAAGGCGACTCACTAATTTTCGAATTTTCAAAAGTGAGTCCTCCATCAGTAGAACGTGCCAGGTAAACATCGGTATTTGAGTTGTCGTAGGCTCTGCGATCGTAGAACACCACATAAACATCTCCATTGGCCTGATCAATGGTCATCCAAGAGAAAAACTGAGCCCGTTCGGTATCGTCATCGTTTACACGGATGGCCTCCGACCAGGTATTTCCCCCATCTTCTGATTTGGAAATCCACACGTCAGGATTGCTATCTCCATTGCTTTGGTCTGTCCAATTAACATAAATAGTTCCTTTATAGGGAGAGTTATTGCTGATATCGCAACACGTAACGGGCAATCCGTTACATCGCATGATTCCAGGCACTTCATAATCCCATCCTCCGGTTTGTGCATTAATAAAAATATCCTCCTCGAGCCAGGTAGCTCCGGCATCCAATGACCGATCAAAAACAATTCCGGCTGGCCCTGCCCAAGCCACATAAATTTGTCCTTCGGGTCCTACCGCAGGTACTGCTCCTTCAGTAGTATTATCGCTATCTACACAATCGCCGCTAATTTCGTTGATCTGGATGGCAGGCGACCAACTGGCTCCTGCATCAACCGATTTACTGAACATGATGTTGCTGAACATATCAGGGTCGGAAGTGCCATACTGATCGAATTGAGTCCAAGTTACATAAATGGCATTTGTAGCGCTATCCACAACAGCCCATTCCTTGTCCTGAGCTTTTGTTCCATTGAGTCCCATGTTGCTGTCATTCGACCAGGTATTGGTTAGGATATCATATTTCTGACTTACAATTCGATCAATCCAACTACCTGAGGCAGGGTTTGCCAGATGCATAAAATAGAAGGCTCCGGCTGTATCCACAATAATGCAAGGATCACCCCAAACACCATTTTCAGGAGATGTCAACGTACCTCTTGTCCAATTATATCCACCGTCAACTGAATAATAATAACTATTGATATTGGCGCCAGCCAGCAGATGATCCGGATTTTTGGGATCCATGCAAATGGAAGGTTCATTGGGACTTTGGTAAGTGCTAATTTCAATATTTTCATATTGTGCTACCACAACCGAAAAAATCAGCATAGCGATAAAGGAAAGTAGAATTTTTTTCATTTTTGTAGTGTTCAATAATATCCTGATGTTACTGAATGACAATACATTCAAGTAAATAGTTGTCTGATAATGATGTTTTAACCATGATTTGATACGCTCAGATCCAGTTGATTTTCACCTGTTGCAACCAATGTACTGATAGTTAAGTCTCCGGTAACATTCACCGCAGTGCGAATCATGTCCAATGGTCTGTCGACGGCAAAAATCAAGGCAATTCCTTCGGTTGGAATACCCACTGATGCCAGCACAATAACCAACATTACCATACCCGCACCCGGAACGGCAGCTGAACCGATGCTAGCCAATGTAGCGGTGAGCACGATGGTAAGTTGGGCCGAAAAACCCAACTCCATTCCATACACCTGAGCCAAAAACATCGCGGCAACGGCCTGATATAAACTGGTACCATCCATATTGATGGTAGCCCCAAGGGGCAATACAAAGCTGGCTGTTTCATTAGAAATACCTAATTTTTCTTCGGCCGTCTCCATGGTTAAGGGAAGCGTGGCTGCACTTGAACTCGTGGAGAATGCCAACAATTGCACAGGAGATATGGCCCGCACAAATCGAGAATACTTGAGTGGTGAAAAGAAACGAATAATTAATGGATAAACAGCAAATATCATCAGCGCCAAACCTATCACAACCGTAAGACTGTACAAACCCAATGCCGCAAACAGCGAAATGGAGTCGGAAGGATTATCTCCTGCCATATCCACAATCAACCCTGCCAGCAGGGCAAAAACACCATAGGGAGCCGTCAACATGATGATGTCTATCATTTTAAGCACAATATGATTGAGGCTATCAAAGAATTTTTTTACCGGTTTTATTTTCTTTTCAGGAAGCAACACCATCGATACACCAAAGAGTATGGCAAAAAAGATAACTTGCAGCATATTGGCATTATTAGACATGGCATCGACGATATTGGAAGGGACAATATCAATGATAAATTGCAATGGTGATTCATCGGCGATGAGTTGAGCACTATTCTCCTTTGCTTTGGCACTCTCTGCAAATTTTTGTTGAAATTCCAGGGCTTTATCCTGAGGAAACACTTTGCCGGGACGTGTCAGGTTAACAACCAACAAACCTATACTGATAGCAATAATGGTGGTGAGAATATACAACAGAATGGTTTTGAGTCCCATTCTGCTTAATTTAGAAATGTCTTTTAAGTTGCTCACCCCCCCAATCAATGAAACAATTATTAACGGAACAGCTATTAGTTTGAGTAAATTAATGAAAATGGTTCCCCAAGGTTTAATATAATCGGTGGTGAGATCATTCCACTGAAAATTTACAGACAAGAGCCCGAAAAGGATTCCCAATGCCATTCCGATGAGAATTTTCCAATGAAAAGCGAGTTTTTTTTTCTTCATAGGGAATAAAATTGTTATTCTGGGGGTAAAAAAATAATCCTGACCAAAAATAGCTATTTTATTCAGTTTTTCAGGCAAAATAAAAGGCTCAATACCATCGCATTGAGCCTTAGTAAAATATGATTTGTTGCAGTTTGAACGAAAATTTGTAAAAAATATTTCTTTTACTACAAAAATATTTTGACAAATATTGCAACAAAGTGTATATTTGTCTCACATTAATAAATATTGAGTTAAGATGGAGGAAAAATTTAATGCGAAAGCAGGACTCTTGCTACTAACTTTTGTCCTGCTTCGCTCCTCTATCACTTAACATGTAACATGATCGATTTGCTTGCATAAACGTTGCATTGAGGTTGTGTTTTTTTTCGTTTTATTTCGTTTTAGTGTAACTTTCCACTTTTTTAAATCAAAATCAACGTTATTGTTGCTATTTTTATCAACATAAATAGGGTGTTAAATTAAAATGTTTAGAAAGAACAACTAAGAAAAACAATAATGAAAAGGTACAATGTAGTTGCCATGTTTGTCATTATTTTCATGGGAACATTCTTAATTTTACTCAATGGTTGTATGAAAGATGATACTGATAATGCTTCTGCCCCTGAGGTGCAATACATCGATATAAGAAAGGCAAGAATTGCGTATAAAATTTATGGAGCCGGCGACCCATTAATCATGTGCATGGGTTATGCCACGAACATGGATTTGTGGAGTATTGATGCCATTGAGATTCTTAAAAATAAATATCAACTCATTGTATTTGACTATCGCGGCATGGGTTATAGTACGAACGCTGATACTACATTTACCATTGGCACGCTTGCCGATGATGTGAATGAACTGTTGGGAAACCTAAATATTCCAAGGGCTCATGTTTTGGGATGGTCAATGGGGGGATATGTGGCACAGATGTTTGCCATCAAATATCCGGAAAAGGTCAATAAACTGGTGTTGTATGCTTCAGACTGTGGTGATACAATTACGGTTAACCCTTCTCAGGATATCATTGATATTCTTTCCAATCCTACTTCTACACCATTGGAGTTGCTAAGTACCCTTTTTCCGGACGACTGGCTGGCCACGCATCCGGAACCTTGGAAATATTTACCTGATGCAATAGAGCCTTATAACAATGAGACAATTGGTTTACAGTATTATGCAATCCAAGATTGGTTGAGTCCGGGAGGAGGTTCAGTCGGGCAGTTAAATCAATTGAATAAGCCAGTATTGCTTATTTGTGGTCTTCAGGATAAGGTAGTTCCCAGCATCAATTCTACAATGCTGGCTGATTCCATTCGAACGGCTTCTATTATTAAAGTACAAGACAGTGGTCACGGAATGATGTACCAGATGCCAGAAACTTTTGCTAATTATGTATTGACTTTTCTTTCGAATTAATCAAATTGCAAAAGCAGGACGCATACCTCCTCCTATATTTAACCTATCACAAGTCTTTCTTCAAAAAAATAGGTATTTTTGTTTGTCCTCAACAAAAATGAAATCGTGAAATGAATAAAAATAGAAAAAAGAGAATCGGAATATTAACTGCTGGTGGTGATTGTCCTGGTTTAAATGCGGCTATCAGAGGGGTTGGAAAAACGGCCATCATGAAATACGGTATGGAAGTCATCGGTTTTTCCTCTGGATTTACAGGATTAATACATAAGGACTATGAAATTCTTGAAGAGAATCAACTTTCAGGAATTCTTACCCTCGGAGGAACCATTTTAGGCACATCACGTGAAAAACCATATAAACGAGGCGGCCAGCTGGATTTGGATAAACCAGCCTTGATTAAGGAAAACTATGACGACTTAAATCTGGATGCTATTGTTTGTATTGGTGGAAATGGCACCATGAAAACAGCTGCATTATTGGCCAAAGAAGGGATAAATGTTATTGGCATTCCAAAAACCATTGACAATGATGTTTGGGGAACCGATGTAACTTTTGGTTTTGATTCAGCCTTATGGATAGCAACTGATGCCATTGACAGACTACACACTACGGCAAATTCACACAACAGGGTGATGGTGATTGAATTGATGGGACACGATGCAGGTTGGCTAACCCTTTATGCCGGTATGGCCGGGGGAGGAGATGTTATACTGATTCCGGAAATTGAGTACAACATGAAAACCATAAATAAATACCTGAAATCCAGAGCTGACAAGAAGAAATCCTATTCCATTGTAGTGGTGGCTGAAGGAATTAAAACACCTACCGGAATATCAGCAGCCACCCATATTGCTCAAGAAATTGAATCGGGCACCGGACTGGAAACCAGAAAAACTATTTTGGGATATATTCAACGTGGAGGTAGCCCCTCCCCTATGGATCGTATTCTGGCCACCCGTTTTGGTGCATATGCAGTCGATTTAATTGCACACAACGATTATGGAAATATGGTGATAAAAAGGGGTGAAAAAATTAAGGATATCCCACTAAGTGAAGTAGGAGGAAAAATAAGACTGGTGCCCAAAAAACATCCAATTATTCTAAAGGCAAGAGGTTTGGGAGTGTGTATGGGTAATAGAAAAAGATAAGGTGTCCTATATGAAGCAGCTACTCCCCGGGGTTACCTATTTTCTCTTTTTATTATTTCTTTTTGCTTGTAGTACTGACATAAATTCGGATAAATCTCAGAAGATATCGAATGATTTTTTGATGTCAATGGAAACTTCCAAATCAATGCTTTTAGGAATACATTCATTGGATAGTTTGGAATTATTGGCCAACAAAGAATCCCTTTATATGATGAATGAACTCCCCGATTCTCTGTTGGCATCCTATTTTCAAGAAATTGGCATGTTATTTTATGGTCGTTCACTTTACGATCAGGCCGAGGATTATTTCGTTAACAGTGAACACTTCTATCAAAAAGCCAATCAGCCAAAAAAAGCCATCAGAATGGTAGCCAATCAGGCTGTTCTGAAAGAACTCAAAGGGAATTATGAAGAAGCCATCGGCATGTACCTGGAAGCTGCCAAATATTTTTCCGATATTGGCGACAGCCTTTCCCTTGCTGTGGTTTACACCAATATTGCTGTGGTTTATCAGGAAATGAATATCCCGGAAAAATCATTACAATACAATAGAATGGGCTTGAATATCAAGCTCCGTAAGCATGACACCCTGAGTGCTGCAACCAATTACAATAATATCGGTGTTTTATGTGATGAGCTTTTGAGCCAACCCGATTCGGCCATACGTTATTATCAAAAAGCGGTTGTTATTTACCAAAATTATAAGGCTCCGGCTCGTTTGGCTTCCGCCATAAACAATGTAGGAAGAATGCATCTTGGGTTAAAACAATTGGCTCTGGCTTCGGAAGAGTTCAACAAAGCCTATCATTTGATGGACAGTTTGGATAATCCACATGGAAAAGCTAGGGTATTGAGAAATCAGGGAGAGCTTTATTTTTCATTGCTCAATAACCAGAAGGCCATTGAGGTGTTTCAACAGGCACTCAATCTATTCAGGGATGTTGATGATAAAAAGAGCATGCTTGAAATTAGCGAGTTGATTTCAAAGGTGTATATGGCCGGAGGTAATTTTGCAAAGGCTGCCGAATTTATGAAGATTCAAAATCAGTTAAAAGATACGCTCATGAACAATGATAGTAAAACCATCATTGCTGAAATGGAAACGCGTTTTCAAGTGAGAGAAAAAAATAAAACCATTCATCTGCTTGAACTTCAAGATGAGTTAAACCAGAGAAAAATCAGAAATCAGGTTTGGGTATTGGTGTTGCTGATCATTATTTCGTTGCTGATTTTAGTCGTGTTTATTTTCTATAGTAATCGGCATAAACTAAAAGACAAGCAACTCCGACTCGAATTACAGAACTACTTGCTTCGTATCGATAAACTACAAAACGAAGTAAAAGAAAAGGCCACCGACAACAAATTTTCTGAAGAGAAAGCCAACGAATTTCAACTTTCGGAAAGAGAAGTAGAAGTACTCAAACTTATTGCATCGGGATATAAAAATGCAGAGATCGCCGAAAGGCTTTTTGTTTCTCAAAACACCATCAAAACACACATCAAAAACATTTACGTTAAATTGGATGTGAAAAACAGAATTGAAGCTTTAAAAAAGGTAGATATTGTATAATTGGATTAGCTGATTGTAATCAACTGACAAATAGATTTTTACTTCTAGGTCAATTTTATTAAAAGAGACATTTTATTTGAATATCACCCATATGGGTGAGTGGGTTTTCGGTTTTTATTTGGTTCTTTGCTGAGAATAACCCAAATAACGATGATTCATAAACCACTTGTTGTACTTCTATTTTTGTTTTCAGGTTTTTTTCTGAAATCACAACAAGTGCCATGCTACCCTATTAAATCAGGAATAATTGAATACACCCTTACTGGTGGATCCACCGGAACAGAAACCATATCGTTTGATAAATACGGAAAATTGATTCATATTTCGAAAACGGTTTCTTTCATTGTTGATGGAGAAATTCTGTCGGAAAACTTGATTTTGATTATCAAAAACGATTCGTTATTTGCATTTAACACCAGCCTAAAAACCTTTGCTATTGAACCTATTTCTTTAAACTCACCCCACGTGAGTAATCACTTGGTTACTGATGAACTATTACAAACAATGGGCTTTCTTTTGACAGGAACAGAAATGGTGGCCAACTATGTGTGTGACAAATACACAAGTTCGGATGGCACATTATGGGTGTGGAAAGGAATCGTGTTGCGATCGAGCCTTACGGTGATGGGAGCTGAAATATGCACAAAAGCCATCAAGGTAATAAGCAATGCCCATATCCTACCTTCAAAATTTATTAATCCAGAAGGATATCAACTTCAAAAAAATAAATAATCTTTAATTTAAAAAAGCATGAAAAAGCTAATTAGTTCAATTCTTTTACTGGCTATAATGGCCTTCGTCGTTACCTCTTGCGACAAAAACAACGATCCCATTATCCCTGATCCCTCACCATCCACCGGCGACCATCCTGTATTGTGGAGTTACGATCTTGGCAATGGCGGAATGGCTGATATTATCCCTGCCATCGATGAAAACGACAACATTTATTTCTCCATGGTGAAAGAAGATGGCTTTGGCGTATTGGTTTTTGCACTCGACAAAAACGGTAACGAATTATGGAAAACAGAAGTTGTAGGAACATCAACCGAAAAAGTAACCTATTCCGGCGGCAAGGTGTTTGTTGCTACTGAAAACCCCATTGGAATTCACTGTATTCAAGGCTCCAGTGGCTCCATATTGTGGAGCAAGGATTATACCGCTGAATACGATTTTGAATGGATGCTGCAGGTGGCCCTAAACAACAACAAAGTATATCTTTCAACAGGTCAGTTTTTTTACGGATTTCTTCTGGCGCTGGATTTTGATGGCAATGAACTCTGGATAAAACAAGGCCCCACCATGGGCGCCGCTTACTCCCTGAGTGCATTTGGAAATGAGTTGTATTTCAGCGATGGAGAATACCTGTTTCGTTACGACGACAATGGCACATCATGCGATTCGGTATGGGCTTATGCCTTGTTAGAAGGAAAAAGTACTGTTGCACAAAAAGGTTATTTTGATGCTTTCAATGTTGTTTTTGGCACCGATGATAACATCTACTTGCGTAATGATACCAAAATTGAAATTGTTTCACGTACCGGACAACTTGTAAATGAGATTAATTTGGGGGACGATTTCTACAACAGTTATAGCGGTATCATTTTAACCTCTGACAATTCCATTGTTATAGGCAACGGCAATCTGGTGAAATATAGCCATGCCGGAATTATGGAATGGGAAACCGACATCCATGACGGATGGCTTGTAAATCCTACCTTTCAAACTGCTCCTGTGTTATCGTCGAATGGAGATTTTTACGATGCCCAGTTGTTTGGTTTGTATTCTGTAAAGGGAAACGGAAACCTCAACTGGAAAGAAAATGCTGAAACGGAAGCCGGAATTGAATATGGAAACCTTCACCCACCTGTTCTTACTCACGAAGGAAACATCATCAGTATTTCTTCCGAACAAAGTGTGGTAAGATGCTTTAAAGGTGATGGCCATGGGTTGGCAACAAGTGGCTGGCCCAAGGTTTATGGCGATTACGGAAATACCTGTTCAAAATAATTTAACACACTTTATCATGCTGAGTTCAGCGAAGCATTTTGTTTTCATTGCTTCATTGCACCCAGCATGACAATTAACCATTTCGAAGTGGAGTGCATTTTAGTATCTTTCAAATCTAACCTCATGAAAAAGTTTCTGATTATTATTCTTACTTTGGGCGTACTAACCCTGCCTTTTGCGTGTAAAAAGAAAACCGACGATCCGGATCCCGAACCAATACCAGGTGAAATCATTGTAGCCGATATCACCAAGGTAATGGACGAACAATCCAGGTTGGCCATTTCCAGTCTTGACACCATCGATTACACCTTTACTTTCTCAGGTGAGAGTGATCTGATCAGTCAAATGCAGGTAGGAGATATATTGGTGGATAGTGCTTCGGCATGGGCACACTATGGCTATCTGCGGAAAATTGTTTCCATCGAAACTTCCAAAGGCGAAACCAAAGTGTTTACCACCCAGGCCGGTCTTACAGAAGCAATTCTTCAAGGTAGTATCGATTTCAATAGTGGAAGCCTAAAGACCAGTCAGATTGAGCGTATGGAGCTGACTGAAGGGGTAACGTTGAAATCGCTTAAAAACACAGATTTTACCGTTTTCGATATGGATTACGACATGACTTTTGGAAGTGGCACCGACCAGGTGACAGTTCAAGGAAATTCATCGCTCGATATAGGGGTGTTTTTTAAATTTAACTGGGATTACTGCATCCTGTGTTTGCCTCCTGAGGTTACCATTGAGTTGTTTGAGTCCGGAGTTGAAATTAACCAAAGTGCTTCCATCGATGTAGTTTCGCAATATGGTGCCTCCATCGATAAGCAGCGCATTCCCGTGGCCACTTTCTATTTCGAACCCTGGACCTTTGCCATCGGCCCTGTTCCCGTGGTCTTTGTTCCTAAAATTCAACTTTTTGTGGGCGTTGACGGGCAACTTACTGCAGAGTTTACTGCCGGAGCATCGGAGTCGTTTAATGGTCGTCTGGGCACACGATATACCTCTGCCGATGGCTGGAGTACCATTAAGGAAAAAACCTTTACCTACGATTATTATCCTCCTAATTTAGATTTATCCATGAATGTGGAAGCCGGTGTTGGTCCTGAGATCAGCCTGATGTTGTACGGTGTTGCCGGCCCGTTTACCAATGTTACGGCTTGTTCACTTCTCGAAGCAGAGCTACATACAGGAACTGAAAACTGGACGCTGGATTATACGGTAGGGGTTAAGGCCGAAGTGGGAATCAGAATAGATGTGCTGCTTTTTGAGGATGAGTGGAGTACCGATTTTTGTTTGTTTGAACAAAACCTGATGCACCTGGAAGATGAACCCATGGAAACTGGCGTATTTTTTGAATCGCCTACTGATGGCAACTGGATTGGGTTGGGCAGTGTGGTGGATCTCAAAGCAAGAGTCACCGGAGCCACCCCTTCGCAGCTTGAGTTTCTGGTCGATGGCAGTCTTGTGTCCACCGTTTTGCAGGAACCCTGGGAAACGTCATGGAATACAGCTTCTTCGTCCTTTGGAGAGCACACCCTTGTGGTGAATGATGTCATTGGTGGATTAGTGGTGGATTCCGACACCATCACCATTAGTCTGGTAAATGCCGTATGGGAAGTGGTTGATCTCAGCAGCTTAAATCAAAACAATGAAACCATCAACACAGATGTGTTTTTTGTAAGTGAAAATGAAGGCTGGATGACTGGAGGTACGGGATATGGTTTCTTTGGCTACATGTTACACACAGTGGATGGCGGTCAGAATTGGCAGAATATAGCACCTGATGATTTTATCGAGAAAATGGAACAAATCATTTTCCTCAACGAAGACGAAATTTTAGCTCGCACATTTACCGGAAGAGTCATCACTTCTAATACATGGAACAATATTTATTGGCAAAGCACTCCTCCCGGAAACGGAGGGCCTACTTTCGATAATTTCAGAGTCAGTAGTATAGCATTAAGCAATGCCGGATATCTGGTGGCCACAGGTAATTATATTAATGAAGAGGAATACAAAATTAGTCTGGCAAATGCTACTTCAGGTGATTTTCAACCCATTGGAGTTATCGATATTCCCTATTATTACGACGATATGCCTACCAGTCCTAGGGTTTATTTCAGAAATGAAAAAGGCATCGTTTTTAATTTAAAAGATCAAAGTAACCCTTTGCGTCAATACATCATGCTTTCTGAAGATGGTGGATTAAGTTGGGAAAATATACAGCTAAATGCCTCAGGCATTACGCGTGATGATGATCTTTATGATGCGTTTTTTCTTAATGAAAACAAAGGATGGCTCGTAGGTCGCGAAAGTCAGGGATTTGCCGTGGTACTGATTACCGAGGATGGCGGACAATCGTGGGACAAAGTAAATATCCCCGAAGCCTATAATTTCGGTTCCATTTGGATGCTAAACGATGAGGACGGTTATGCTACCATAAATGCCTATGATTCCGGTGATATTGGCCACTCCAAGCTATATCACACGCAAGATGGAGGACATACCTGGATGCCTGTTGATATAGCAACAACCATCATGCCCATGAAAAAAGTTTTCTTCAAGGGACCTTATTTAGGCTATGTTGTTGGGCAGGGATCAGACGCTTATCGGTTTACCGTCGGCAAATAATACTTATCTTTAAACCTTAATTATTCTAATCTGAAATAATATACTTACCCATGAAAAAAATTCTCATTTTAGCGTTATTCTTTGCTGTTGCATTTTCTTTACAGACTCAAGCCCAGTTTGGTATCCCAACCAAAATTCAAAATAAATACAAAAAGGTGGGGAGAGAAAAAGCCGAAGAGCAAAAAACGAAAGCCGAAGACAAAGGCATGGAAGCCGCAGACAAGGGCCTGGATAGCGGAGCCGAAGCTGCTGAACCTGGCATTCAGGCAGCAGAAGAAGCTGAAAAAAAAGGTGAAGAATATACCCTTGTGGGAATTCAGAAATACGGCGAATTTGTTGAAGGATACGAAGCCGATGTAGCCAGCAAAGATCCTGATGATTACCGCAGGTATGGTTTTGAATCAGCCATTGTAGAATATAAATTGGAAGGATCTGACGAAGGAACAAAAACCCTGTACATCGACAGGGGAGGGTACAAATTTGCTGAATATGAGATCATTGAAAAGCGGAAGTTGGAAGAGCGAAATACCGTAATTCTAATTGGAAGCGACATGATCACCTTTGATTACAAAAACAATTCTGCCGTAAAAATGCACAATCCAGCTGCATATTTGTTGGCCAACCCAAACCGTGACTGGGAAGAAACTGGTCGCAATATGTTGATTAAAATGGGTTATGAAGTTATTGGACAAGAAACCATCTCAGGTAAAGAATGCGATATCTGGAAAAACGGTAAAAACAAAATATGGGTATGGAATGGATTGACCTTAAAATCGCAAATTGGCAAAGATGTGGAAACAGCTACCCAAATCGAAATCGACGTAAGTATTCCCGTTGAGGTTTTTGAGGTTCCTAAAGGATTTGAATATGAAGTTATTGAAGCCTCAGACATGTTCCCTGATCCGAATGAAATTGCCTATGAGGAGGATGAAATGACCGAAGAAGAATGGAATGCCGTACTGGATGAAATTGAGACCATGTCGTATTCACAATACAAAGCTAAAGTCCTCGAAGAAAACCCTGAGATGGAAGATGAACAAATTAAGCAGACGTATTTGTATCTTCGTCAGGAGGCTAAGAGGAGGCATAGGGTGGAGTAGGAAACTTATATTGAATTAAAAAAAGGCGGCTCGAAACAAGCCGCCTTTTTATTTTATTAAGATTCCGAATCTATTCTTCTTCATTCAGTGATTCCTGGTATTCTTTCAACAGTTTGTCCTGAACATCAGTTGGAACTTGTTGATAGGTGTCATACTTCAGACTGAAGGTTCCACGACCTGAGGTAACTGCGCTTAATGAAGTAACATATTTACTCATTTCGGCACCAGGAACTTTGGCCTTAATCACTTGATTTTTACCAGCTGATTCCATTCCCATAATGATGGCGCGACGACTTTGAAGGTCTGTCATAACTGCACCCATCATATCTTCAGGAACAGATACAACCAAATCATAAACAGGTTCCATAATCTTTGGGCCTGCATTTCTAAAGGCTTCGCTAAAGGCATGACGTCCGGCCAGCTTAAAGGAAATTTCATTGGAGTCAACAGGGTGCATTTTACCATCGTATACATACACAACGATATCACGTGCATATGATCCTGTTAATGGACCTTCGGTCATACGCTCCATTAATCCTTTAAGGATAGCAGGTAAAAAACGTGCATCGATAGAACCACCCACAATACAGTTATGGAAAATCAATTTTCCACCCCAAGGCATTTCATGCTCTTCGGTTCCTCTTACAGGGAAATCGGTAGGATGTTTATAACCTTCAACATAAGGTTGAATCATCAAGTGAACTTCACCAAACTGACCTGAACCACCCGATTGTTTTTTATGACGGTAATCGGCACGTGCTGATTTGGTAATGGTTTCACGATAAGGAACTTTTGGTGCAAAGGTGACTACATCAATCTTAAATACATTTTTCAAGTACCATTTGATGGTATTCAAATGAAATTCGCCTTGTGATTTGATCAACATTTGCTTTAGCTCACGTGACAAACCAACTGAAATGGTAGGATCAGTGCGGTGCATTTCATGAAGTGCTCCGGCAAGTTTTTCATCATCTGTTGAATTCTCAGCCTTAACAGCAACGGTATATAGTTCATCAGGTAATTTAAGCCCTTCAAAACTTTCACCTCCAACCTTTGGATCCATCAAAGAATCACCAGTTCTAATATCTTTTAACTTGATGGCGATAGCAATATCACCGGGCATTATTTTATCAACTTTTTCGCGGTTTTTTCCATTGAGAATAAACAATTGTGAAAGACGCTCTTTATGACCATTTCTTGGACAAATCAGGTCGGTTCCTTCAGTAAGAATACCTCCATTTAATTTAAAGAAAGAAACTTCGCCTAGGTGTTGCTCAATGGATGTTTTAAAAATAAACAAGCCAATAGGGTCGTTTTCACTGCAGTGAAATGCTGTTCCTTCATTGGTTTTACTTTCACGAACCACACTTGGAGATGGGCATGAATTAACAACGAAATCAAGGAGGCGGGTTACACCAATACCATGTTTGGCTGAAGAACACATCACCGGAAAAATGGTACGCGTAATCAAACCTAAACGAATACCCTCACGCATTTCATCCAAGGAAAGTGTATCGTGTTCAAAGTATTTTTCCATAAGAGCTTCGTCACCTTCGGCAGCTCTTTCAACGAGTGCTAAATGAAGATCTTCAGCTTTATCTTTTTCTGAGGCGGGAATTTCTGAGATTTCAGGTTCTCCACCACCATCTTTATATTTAAGTTGCTTCATCAATACCAAGTCAATGATGGTACTGAATCCTTCACCTCCATCAACAGGATACTGAGCAACAGTTACTTTATCACCAAAATAATCTTTTAGCGAAGTAACAGCTTCATCAAAATTTGCGCTTTGATGATCCAGTTGGTTAATTGAAAAAACAACTGGGCATTCCATTATCTCGGTTTGTCTCCAGGCTGTTTCAGTAGTTGCTTCTACTCCGGCCTGGCCGTTAACCATTAAAATGGCGGTACCCGATACACGCAATGCAGCAATGGTTTCGCCCACGTAATCTGAAAATCCGGGAGTATCTAAAATGTTTATTTTGTTGTCATTATAAATGGTGTAAAGCAAAGAGGAGTGCACTGAGTGCTGACGTTCGATTTCAATAGGCCTGTAATCAGAAACGGTGTTGTGGTCTTCCACTGTTCCTTTTCTGTTAATCATTTTTCCTTCAAACAGCATAGACTCGGCCATAGTAGTCTTGCCGGATTTCGCGCCTCCAATCAGAGCAATGTTTCTGATGTTTTTTGTGTCGTATACCTTCATCCTTTTATAAAATTAATATTGTTTGTAACTATTTAAACAATGGGATAATCCGTAAACGTGAAAGATTTTGCAGTATTTATTATCAACGAATACCCCTACAATTCAGCTTGTTATAAACAAACTGAGTTTTTATCAAGAGGGCAAATGTAATAAATTAAATATTAATGACCTAGCATGTGTCTTATTTAGAGTGTGTCTAATAAGTATGTTTATCTGCCACTTTTCCGATTGGAAAAATATTACATATTAGCAGGTTAAAATCCACTTAATGGCATCGAAACTGTGGGAATAAGTAAAAGCCATCCCAGAATAATCAAAACCAGCATAAAAGGCCAAATCCATTTTACCCAGCGATCATAAGGAATTTTGGCTACGCCCAAAACTCCGATTAAAACACCGGATGTTGGGGTAATCATGTTGGTGAAACCATCACCAAATTGGAAAGCCATAACTGTAGCCTGTCTCGACAAGTTGACTAAATCAGAAAAAGGAGCCATCACAGGCATGGTGAGCGCCGCTTTTGCCGATCCACTGGGGATAATTACATTTATCATGTTTTGAATAACGTACATCACGCTTACAGTACCAAATTTACCCATTCCGGCCATGGACGTCGACACACTGTTCAGAATGGTGTCAATAATGCGCCCATCCTCTAAAATAACCAAAATACCTCCGGCCAAGCCCACCACCAAGGCAGCTGATAAAATATCGCCGGCTCCTTCAATAAAAAGTTTGGTGATTTTATTGGCACTGTAGTTCATGGCTGCTCCTGATAAAAGCCCCATTGCTAAAAACAGGCTAGCTATTTCTTCGATATACCATCCGTAACCCATTACGCCTATGATTAGAAATACGATGGTGAACATCAGCAGGTGAAGAATAAAAAAGTGGATCGATTTTCGAAGACTCAGCAGTCCGAACAAGGCGAAAAAAGCAGTGGCAATGGGAAGCATCATCAGCTTTTCTGAGGAATTTCCAATTTTCATAATGGTATAAGGTTCCTGCCATGAGAAAATAATCAAGGTTGCTAGTGTTGCCACGAATACAAACCAGGCACTTTTTGGTGTTGCGTAGCTATTCTCGGCTTCAGTTACTTCCACATGTTTCCTCCAGTAAGCATCTGATGCGTAAACCGGTGATTTTTGGGGGTCATTTTTCACCTTAGCTGCATAAATCAAAATCCAGGTAATCCCAACCAGATTGATTACGAACCAGGAAAACAGTCGGTAACCAAATCCGGAAAACAGCGGTAAATCAGCAATTCCCTGAGCAATCCCAACGGTAAACGGATTAAGAACCGCTCCGGCAAAACCAAGTCCCGCTGCCACAAAACTCATGCTCACCCCTACAATACTGTCGTAGCCCATTGAAATGGACAAAGGAACCAGAATAATGATAAAAGCAATGGTTTCTTCACTCATTCCAAAAACAGCCCCGAAAATGCTAAAAACAATCATCACCATGGTGATGATTAAGTTGTTCACACCAATAAAATTAAGCACCTTGTATTTTTCCAACTTTTTTGCAGCGGTCAAAAAGGACAAAATTCCGATATCAATGGCTTTGGTATTATTAACTATCCAAAAAGCACCACCGATCATCAAAATAAAAACAATAATTCCCGACTGACGTGTAAACCCTTCAAAAAAGGCTGAAAACACTTGCCATGTTTGTGGGTGACTATCTACATAATGAAACGAATCTTTATCGATGACCGTCCGGTCGATTCCATTGACCTGTTTGATTTCGCGGATGTATTCACCTCCGGGGATAATCCAGGTAAGCAAAGCTGCAAAAACAATGATGGCAAATATGATGACATAGGTATGTGGTATTTTTTTGAACATGACAGTTTTTTTTATTACGGGGAGCAAAGATATTGAAAGGATTGGATTTGTAGAGGGGAGGCAGAAGTGTGAAGTCTGAAGACCGGAGACGGAAGTCGGAAGATGGATGCTGGGAGAGGGGAGTTTAAACTTGATTAACTTTGTAACCTATGGATAGTTATTGCGTCCAAACAGCAAATGCCAGTGAATAACCAGGACAACCCCATCGTTGAGCGCATCCGTCAGGGTGATGTAAAGGCATATGCACTGTTGGTCGACCGATATAAGGACAAGGTTTTTTCGCTGGTATTGGGGATTGTGCGGTCACGCGAGGTGGCCGAAGAAGTAGCTCAGGATGTGTTTATTAAAGCTTTCCGTTCACTTAATAATTTTCGCGAAGATGCATCATTCAGTACCTGGCTTTATCGTATAGCCTACAATAGTTCCATTTCGGAAATCAGAAAACGAAAAATAAATCACGTGACTTTGGAAGAGGACTATCATCAAGCATACGTTTTGGCTCATGATGACCATGAGGAAAAGGAGGAACGCCATCGTCAGTTGAACTACGCAATTTCAAAACTTAACCCTGAAGAGCAATTGCTCATACAAATGTACTATCGTGAAGAAAAATCGGTAGAAGATGTATCTTTGTGTTTGAATAATTCCATTTCGAATGTCAAAGTAAAGCTTTTCAGGTTGCGCAATAAACTCAAAATACTCATGGAAGAACTCAATAAAACTGCCCTTGCACTATAAATTTAAATGCCATGAATACGGAAGATCAATTCATTAAACAGTTTTTAAAAAATCAGCCAATCGAAAAGGCTCCACAAGATTTTACCCAAAAGGTAATGACTTCTGTTTTAGCCGAAAAAATATCGCCAAAGCGCTCGGAACAGGGTGATTGGATTTATGGTTTGGTATCAGCAGCCGCTGTTGTTATGGGTTTACTGGTGTATGTAATTTTTGATAGGCAAGGGTTAATGACCTATTTACTGAAATACAAGCAAATATTAATGGGTGATTTTACATTGGTTTCATGGACGAAATCAATTTCTGCTGTTCCTCAGGGTTTAACCATCACATCTTTTTGGGTTGGCGTTATCCTCATCCCGATACTATTGCTTATCATTGACAAAATCTTGTCATCAAAAAACATCAAAACAAATGTACTTTTTGTGTGACAGCATTTTAAATGCTGTTTAAACGCTCTTTAAATCAATTTTTTTACCAGATCGACCACCCTGCTCAGGGGCACAATTTCGATGTTCAGTTTTGTGGTATCCAGCCCTTTTAGTCCGTATTTAGAAACAAATATTTGTTTAAATCCCAACTTTTCCGCTTCCGCTATGCGGCTTTCCACACGCGACACCGCCCTGATTTCCCCAGAAAGACCCACCTCACCGGCAAAACATACATCCTGACCTATGGCAATGTCTTCGGCAGAAGAAAGAATAGCTGCCACCACGGCCAAGTCGATGGCCGGATCATCAACACGCAACCCCCCTGCGATGTTTAAAAATACATCCTTTGAACTTAGTCGAAAACCGCTACGCTTTTCCAATACAGCCAACAACATATTTAAACGTCTTAAATCAAAACCGGTAGAAGATCGCTGTGGCGTTCCATATGCAGCAGCGCCCACCAAAGCCTGAGTTTCGATAAGCATCGGTCGCTGGCCTTCAATCATGGCGGCTATGGCCACACCTGAGGTTTCTTCATCACGTTGACTTAACAAGAGTTCGCTGGGATTAGTTACTTCGCGCAAACCACCGGCACTCATTTCGTAAATACCCAATTCAGAAGTACTT
This sequence comes from Bacteroidales bacterium, assembly GCA_041582875.1. Classification (GTDB taxonomy): domain Bacteria; phylum Bacteroidota; class Bacteroidia; order Bacteroidales; family F082; genus UBA6244. The sequence continues at coordinate 60,341 of JBFHGX010000003.1, forward strand.
CCATATCGATTTTTAACCGATCGCAAAATTCTAAACCCATAATGCCGATCGCCTTCGAATTGAAGTACAGCATCCACCATATGTTCCAACACTTTAGGGCCGGCCAGGTTACCATCTTTGGTAATGTGTCCGATAAGCAAAACAGGAATATTGCTTGCTTTGGCATATTTTTGGAGTTCGCCGGCCGTTTCGCGAATTTGTGAAATACTTCCGGCAGAAGCTTCAATGGTATCGGTATGCAAGGTTTGGATACTATCGATGATAACCAGGTCGGGCATTAATTCCAGCGTATGCTGGAACAGATCGTTGGTAGCCGTTTCATTCAGAATATAGCAATCAGGATTTTTGCCTTGAAGCCGGTCGGCCCGCATCTTAATCTGTTGGTGACTTTCTTCTCCGGAAAGATAAAGTACTTTTTTTCCTTTCAGGTTCAAGGCCATTTGCAACAACAGAGTCGATTTACCAATTCCGGGTTCACCACCAATCAACACAATGGATCCGGGGACCAACCCTCCACCCAGCACACGATTAAACTCGGTACTTTGTGTATCAATTCTGTCCTCGCTATGGTTAATAATTTGGTGAACCCGAACAGGCTTCGATTTGCTTTTATCAGGAACAAAGCCTGTTTTGGCAGGGTCTGTTTTATTAACCACTTCTTCATCAAAGGAATTCCACTCTCCACAGGTAGGACATTTTCCGATCCATTTGCCCGAGGCATGACCACAGTTTCGACAGAAGTACATGGTTTTTGCTTTGGCCATGAGGTTGTGCTGTTAGATTATTGATCCGACAAAGTTATCAATTTGATGAAATCAGAGAGGCAACCAAGATTCTTTTAAAAAGTGGGTACTGTAAAAGTGAAACAGCTTCCCTGGCCTTCGGTGCTTTCCACAGAAATTTTTCCGCCCCATTTATTAACAAAGTCGTGGCAAAGCACAAGGCCTATTCCAGTTCCTTTTTCCTGATTCGTTCCGGGACGTGAGAAATAGGATTCAATATTGAACAGCCTGAGTCTTTCCTCCTCAGGAATACCAATTCCCTGATCTTTCACTCTCACAAAAACAGTCTTGTTTAATCGTTCTGCTTCGATGCTTATCCGATTACCCGGATGTGAATATTTAATGGCATTCGACACCAAATTCCGCAGAACAGTTAAAAACATATTTCGATCAATAAGCGCCATTAAATCCTGATCCACGACCAAGTCTATACCAATATCTTTGTTTGTCGCATTGCCTTGCAGCAGCACCATGGTGTCTTCAATCAATGGGTAGAGTTTCAACTCATGGGGTTGATATGTAATAACGTTGGTTTGTAGCCGGGCCCAGTCAAGCAAATTTTCGAGTAATTTAAACCCTTGCGAAGAAGATTGATGAAGTGATTCAAGAAATTCCCTGATTTGCGTTTCATCGAACAACTCCAGGTTTGTTTGAAGAATATCAGTAAACGAAATCATGGCACTCAGCGGGCTTTTTAAATCGTGTGCCACCATATGGAAAAAGCGGTCCTTGGTAGCATTGAGCAACATCAGCTCTTTGTTTTTTGAGGCAATTAGACTGTTCTGAGCTTTTAATCTTCGGTTTAGCCGATTCTTAAGTGCAAGATTCCTCCAAAGAAGCAAAGCCAATAACAACAGCACAAATCCGACAAGAAAATAAATGCCATTGAGGAGTTTTTGATTTTTGATACGCTCTTCCTGCTGGTCAAAAGAATGTTTTAACTCTTTATTTTCCAAATCCTTTTGAAGCATATGAAGGTAGTTCATTTCTTGCTCTTTTTCTTTATTAAGGAGACTGTCTGACAGTTGCTTAAAGGCAATTTGATTAACATACGCATTCTGAAAATCGCCTTTAGCAGCATAAGCTTGAGCCAGAATTTCACGAATACGTTGTAAATCCCACAGCGCATGAATATCTTTGGCCAGCGTATCGCTTATTAAAGCATACCTTATCGCCTCATTGGGGTATCCTAATTTGAGCGAGGTTCGCGCAATTCCGGAAAGGGCATAGCAGCGCTCCCAATTGTTGTTGTAATTCTTGTCTTTTACAATAATGGAATAAAAGTCAAATGCCTTTCTGAATTCACCTCGCTCGAAATAAATTTCGCCAAGCAGATTATAGGTTCGCATTTTTTCGCGGGGATACTCAATCAAATCACAAACTTCCTGGGCTTTGTATGTATAATACAAAGCACTATCGAATTCTTTTAAGGAAGAAAAGACGATTCCCAGATTAAAGAAATTTTTTTCCATCATTAGTGAATCTTTTAGTTGTTCACAAAGCACAATTGATTTTCTATGGTATTCAATGGCCTGGTTATTTTTACCCTGGGCACTCAAAATGATACCTATATTATTGTATCCAATGGCAATTCCTGTTTTATTTCTGTTCAATTGAGACAATTTCAGGGATTCAAAAAAGGAGTTGAGTGCCTGATGGTAATCGCCAAGAATATAGTAAGCACCACCAATTTTACTAATAACACCGATCATGCCACTGGTATCATTCTCTAGCTGAGCCATTTCCAATGCTTCAACATAGTATATGTTGGCAGAATCAGGAAGTTCAAATTTTAAGTCATCTGCCTTCCGAACTAATAACTTAATATTATCACTTGAAGTTTCCAACAACTCCACATGAGACTGGCTCAAAAGCGTTGATACCGGGAACAGAAACAGGGAAAATAAGATGAAATATAAAATTTTCAAGTTTTGTTTTTTAAATGATTGGAATGTGATGGCTCGTAGCAATCTTTATTTAATTATATTGGTAATGCTAAAGTACAAAAAAAAAGGATGTGCAACAATTTTTGTGGTTTTCTGGTCTTTTGGAATTAAACATCCATAATCGTTTAAATTTATCGATGAGATATTTTTAGGGTAATGAGATATTTGCATATCTTCGAAGATTAAATCGATGAGCGCTTACTAAACCACTTTGTTAATGAAGAGTCTGATCATTCGCTTGACTAGTATATTAATGATACTGTTCATAACAACCAGAGTTTATGCAGTTGAAGATAAAATTTTCAATATTGAAAAGCGAATTGTTTTACAACAGGGATTAAGTCAGAGCAGGATACAATGCATTCTTGAGGATGACCGGGGTTTTATGTGGTTTGGCACTGCAGACGGACTTAACCGGTATGATGGCTATTCCTTCAAAATTTTCAGAAACAAAGTTGGTGACAGCACTTCACTTCCTAACAATATTGTCAACTCCATGGTTGAAGACCAAGAGGGCAATATTTGGATAGGAACGAACAATGGGATGGTGATATTTAATCCTTATTCAGAAAAATGTATTTCGTTGGCTGAAACCGACTCAACCCTCATCGGGCTGGGTGCCAACCTAATAAAAAATTGTGTGATTGATCATCAGCAAAATATTTGGTGTGGCACCAATGGCTATGGAGTTTTTAAAATTGATGCAAAAACCCATCAAAAACAGTATTTTTTTTATGATTCTTCTGATTCGCTTTTTTTGAACAGTGTTTTTGAATTATTTATCGATAGTAAAAACAGGCTTTGGATAGGTAGTTTTCCTGAAAAAGAAATTCCCGTTTATTTAATCAACAATGACTCATTGGTACTTTTTGACGTGGAAGGAATCGTAAAACAACAAGAAAAGGGATATAAGGTAACCTCATTTTATGAAGATCAAAATCACAGAATTTGGATGAGCATAGTTGATTACTATGGACAAAAAGGGGGATTATTCTATTTAGAATCGAATGGAGTGCATTTTAATAGTTACAAATCCTATTTAGACCCCCTATTTTTAAAACAATACAAAGATAGTTTCAATGCTATTATTTCCATTGTAGAAGATTCCAGAACCGGTAAAATAATTTTTGGTAGCATGCTTAGTGGAGTTTTTACATTTCAGTTCGGAGAAACGCCCAAGGCCTATTATTCAAAATCCCCCAATTTAGATCCAAAAATACTAAATCTCTTATCTGGCTCAAACAACATCTTATGGATTGGAACCAATGGTTATGGAGTTGAATTTTCGATTCCCAGCAGCACCTTTTTCCATCAAATCAACAAGAAAACAACCAATGGATTTACCATTGAGAGCATTCGGGCTTTTACGGAGGATAGCCAATATTATTGGGTAGGAGGTTATTATGGCCTAGCGAAAATAGATAAAGATTTTAGTCAATTCGAAACCATCTTTAATTCGAGTGTATTTACATTGGCTAATAATAACATAGATAAAAACCTACTTTTGATAGGCTCAGAGGGTGGTGGTTTGCAGTTTATTAACAAAAAGAACCATGCTTGGTCACAAGGTTTGCAATTTGACAGCCCGACACAGAATCTTTCGGTGAGATACATACAGAAAATATTTCCTGTATCCGATACTCTTATGCTCATAGGCGCTTTCAATGGATTATTCAGTGTAAACCCCAAAACCACTGCTACCGGTTCGTTTCCTTTTCACACTTCACCCATCAGTTCAACCTATTTAAAAGTACAATCCATATCAAAAGTCAATCATGGAAAAATATTGATAGGATATGCTGATGGGACAATCGGACAAGTGGACTTGGATAAAAAACAAGTGGTCACCTTTGAGCTGATGCCAAAAATACAGCAATACATTAACTACAATCCTGTTAATTGTATTTACCAAAACGATCAAGACATCTATTGGGTTGCTACTACAAATGGATTATTGAAAGTTTCGGAAACCGGCTCACAAATCAGGTTTTTTACCGAGAAAGACGGTTTGCCCAACAGCCATATTTACGGTATACTTCCCGATGACGATGACAACCTCTGGTTAAGTACCAACAATGGGATTTCGTGTTATAACCCAAAAGAAGATGTTTTCAGAAACTATGATATAAGTGATGGACTTCAAAGCAATGAGTTTAATACCGGAGCCTATTACAAGGCCATGAATGGCACCCTTTTCTTTGGAGGAATCAATGGGTTTAATTACTTCAATCCCGAAGAGATAAAACAAAACAGTATTGTCCCTCACATTGAGATAACCGGAATAAAAATAGCCAACAATACGTTAATACTGACCAAAGAGCAATGGGCACAGCATCGCCTGACCATACAACCAGACGAGGAAGTGTTTACCATTGAGTTTGCCGGACTTAGTTATGTAAACAGCGATAAAAATCAATATAAATATCGCATAAGTGAAATAAATCCGGAATGGGTAAATCTGGGAAGTCAGCATCAAATCACCTTCAATAGCATGTCGCCAGGTAAATATACGCTTGAAATTCTGGCGGCTAACAATCATGGTTATTGGCTCCAAAAACCCTACCAGTTTACTATTGAAGTTTTACCTACCTTTTTTGAATCTTCATTATTTGTTTTATTACTGACTATTTTACTTGCACTGATTGTGTTAACAGGGGTCAAATTAAGACTGCGACAACTCAATCACCAAAAAAAGAAATTACAATTATACGCCGATAAGCAAACAGCCAATCTGAGAAATGCCAACAAAACCTTAAAAGATGAAATTGTTAAACACAAAATAACGACTGAAAAATTGCATACCTCAAATGAAACCAAGGATAAATTTCTTTCGATCATTGGTCATGATCTAATTGGCCCCTTGGGCGTAATCCAGGGCTTCTCCGAATTGCTAAGTGATAAAAAAGATGACTTTTCTGAACAGGAGAAAAAAACATTTATTGAAACCATTAACCAAACAAGCAAGGAACTTAATTCTTTGTTAGTTAATTTACTTCAATGGTCCAAATTAAAAAGTGATACCATACCTTTAAATCCGAGATTGATCCATTTGAAACAAGTTATCAACGATACAGTATTATTACACAAGGGAAATATTGAAAGAAAAAACATCCATCTTCAAATTGATGTAGCTACTGAATCAACCGTATTTATCGATAAAAACATTCTGTCAACCATCTTGCGCAACCTGCTTTCGAATGCCATAAAATTTACCCCACAAAAAGGGCAAATTACGATTAAATCAGAAACCAAAGGTCTGGTGGAAGTGATCAGTATTATTGATAGTGGGATTGGGATTTCCATCGAAAATCAAGCTAAAATCCTCAATCCAGGCATCAACTATTCCACCAAAGGCACCAACAATGAGTCGGGAACAGGCCTGGGTCTGGGCCTGGTAAGCGAATTCGTAACCCTAAGCCATGGCAACATTAAAGTGGTCAGCGAACCCGGCAATGGAGCCACCTTTGAAATCACCATCCCCAAAACTGAACCAACCTAACCAGTACATGATAAAAAATAAAATCACAGCAATCGTTATTGGCATGTTGATATCCTGTCAGTTGTCCAATGCTCAAAAGGTCATCCAAGATCTGTCAGTTTATGTAAATCCATTTATTGGCACCAAGAACATGGGACATACCTTTCCTGGCGCAACTGTCCCTTTCGGAATGGTTCAATTGAGTCCGGAAACCGGTAACGAACCCATGTTTCGAAATGGCAGCTACAACAAAACCGCCTATCAATACTGTTCAGGATATCAATACAACGACAGTGTGATTTATGGATTCAGTCATACCCATTTCAGCGGAACAGGGCACAGCGATCTGGGCGATTTTCTGATCATGCCAACCACAGGCAAACTCCGATTAGAACCAGGTGATCCTAACCAGACAGAAAGCGGCTATTACTCTTATTTTTCACATGATGAGGAATCGGCATCACCGGGTTACTATCAGGTGAATCTTAATTCCTACGGAATTCATGCAGAACTGACTTCCACCGAAAGGGTTGGGTTTCATCAATATGCTTTCCCTGAAACCGATAGTGCCCACATTCTACTTGATCTCATGGCCAATATTTATAATTATGATGACAAAAATGTATGGACTTTTGTTCGGGTTGAAAATGATACTCTCATTACAGGATACCGCCAAACATCAGGTTGGGCACGTACACGTACACTTTATTTTGCCATGGTTTTTTCGAAACCCACCATCTCATATGGACATAAAAAATACGACCAATCTCCTTACAAGGGATTCTGGCGTAAGTTTAATGAGGAAGATAATTTTCCAGAGATGGCAGGGAAAAACATCCGGGCTCATTTTGATTTTAAAACAACATCAGGAGAGAAAATCAAAATAAAATTTGCCCTCTCAGCGGTAAGCACAGAGGGTGCACTAAAAAATCTTCAAGCCGAAATTCCCGGCTGGGACTTCGAAAAGGTAAAGGAAGATGCACACCAAGACTGGAATCAACAGCTCAATAAAATTCAGGTAGAAATGCAAAATTCCGATCAGATGGAATCGTTTTATACCGCCTTGTATCATACCATGCTAAGTCCTGTGGTTTTTGAGGATGTGGATGGCCAATACCGGGGACTGGATGGAAACATCCATGTTTCAGATGGTTTTACCAACTACACCATTTTTTCGCTTTGGGATACCTACCGTGCGCTGCATCCATTGTACAATTTGATAGAACCTGCCCGCAATCAGGACATGATAAAATCGATGTTGGTACACTACGATCAAAGTGTTCACCACATGTTGCCCATCTGGAGTCATTATGCCAACGAAAACTGGTGTATGATTGGATACCATGCTGTTTCCGTTCTGGCCGATGCAGCTGCAAAAGGAAATACCGATTTTGGATTAAAACGTGGTCTTGATGCTGCAGTACAAACTTCTCAGGTGGCTTATTTTGATGGAATTGGATCGTACATGGAATTGGGCTATGTGCCCGAAGACAAGAGTGGATCCTCGGTATCAAAAACGCTTGAATATGCTTATGATGATTGGTGTATAGCTCAATTAGCCCAGTTGACTGACGACGAGGTAAATACATTGATTTATCAAAAAAGAGCCTTGAATTATCGAAATGTTTTCAATCCGCAATCCAACTTCATGCAGCCCAAGCTTTCGGATGGAAGTTGGAAAACTCCCTTCGATGCCATGGAAACACATGACCAAGGATTTATTGAAGGTAATGCATGGAATTACGGCTTATATGTCCCTCAACATCCGGATAGTTTAATTGCTATGATGGGTGGTAAAGATGCCTTTTCGTCCCATTTAGATTCCTTGTTTACCATGCATCTCGACGACAGTTATTTTGAAAAAACCGAAGATATTACCCGCGATGGCATCATTGGCAACTACGTGCATGGCAACGAACCTGGTCATCATATTCCCTATTTATACAATTGGACCAACGACCCTTGGAAGACTCAGGCACAGGTGCGCATGATTATGGAATCCATGTATGGAAATGCCCCCGATGGATTGTGTGGTAACGACGATGCTGGTCAAATGTCGGCCTGGTATATTTTTAGTGCGTTGGGTTTTTATCCTGTTTGTCCGGGATCGATCGACTACGCTTTGGGAAGTCCTTTGGTGGAAAATGCCACTATTTATCTTGAAAACGGAAACACATTACACATAAAAGCAAAAAACCAAAGCACCAAAAATGTGTATGTAAAAAAGGTGATTTTGAATGGATTTGAACTTACCACAACAAACCTTAATCACAATGAACTGATGAAGGGTGGCCAATTGGAATTTATCATGACATCACACCCTGCAAAATATTAGGATGTAAGTATTGCTGATCAAAAAAATAGTTAAAAGTTAGCTCAATACGGGAGCAAGACACTAGCCATTCACCCAATCGAAAGCGGCTTTCAGGTCATTCATATGAAAATATTTCTCAGCTCTTCCTGCTTTTTCATTTCCGAAAAAAGCATTATCAACCTTTACCATAAACTCTTCGGCTTTGCTATCACCCACAATTGCAATACGGCCACAATTTTTTAAATGCTTTACGCCATAGACTCCATCATTCCACATGGCTTTCCAGCTACTTTTGGTAAGACTAAAACCGTCGATTCTAATCAATAAATTGACTTGCTTTAATCCGGCCTTCAATTTTTCATCAAATAAATTTTCAAGGTTTTTTTCATCAGTTGTTTCATAACCACCTACAATGGCCAGGGCAATGGTTTTTTCGGAAGCTCCTTCAATAATTTTAATCATAACATTGGTCTTTAGAAAATGAATATTACTGATATATAGAATGATACAAATGTAGTGAAGTTATTCTGTTTTTCAAAGCTGCCATTTTAATATCTTTTAATACAGAGTCAATCACAACGCTTTTAGACTATGATACTCAAAACCTGAGAGCCTTTATGAACCATCTGATCATCTATCGGATTCAGTTATATCATACAAGGGACTTGGATCATCAAATTAGAAAACTTTAAAATTTGAAGGTGCTATACATGGAGAAACCTCTTGGAAACAACAGATGGATATTCCGATTGCTTTTTTGTGGGGGACAATATAAACTTAGTAAAAAGAGAGATAGAAAATAGTTGTTGATCTCAATAAAAAGATTCAATTGGAACAATATTTTTTAACTACCTTTATAGCGCCTAAATACCTGTGAACCCATGCATAAAGGTTATCAGAAAATTCAATGGTTGAATATTGTGGCCAATCCCTTTTTTTTGGCCATCCCTTTTGCATTGCTCATTATCTGGTTTTTACCCAATCCGGCATCAAAATACAAGGCTGTTTTTATCCATCAACAATTGGCCGACAAGCCCAACTCCTTCGATCACTTCTATGATTTGAATGGCGATGGAAAAGATGAACATATTATTGTTTTTCACAACATGGTTCGGGGGGAAGCAGCTATCAAGATAATGGATAATAGGGAGGTTACTTACGACCAATGGAATTTTCATGGCCAGCTGCAAACTGAAGAAATTAGTGCTCAGTATGCAGACTTGAATGGCGATGGCTTTTTTGAAATTTATCTGCTTTATTATAGAAGTGATTCTATCCTTATGGCAGGAATTCAACCCTACCCGGATAAAGACATGTTGTTCTCGGATAGGCTAATAACACGGGTGCAGCCAAAACACCAAAAAATTGACTATCAATTGCATGGATTTGACATTTGCGACTTCAATGGCGATGGGCATGAGGATTTAATCATTTCAATTTTGGCTGGTTTTTCAAAACAACCCCGAGGCATTTTTATATATGATCTTTATCAAGACACCCTCATCAGAACAGCAATCATGGGGGCTTATTTTGGAAAGCCGGAAATAGTGGATATGGATGATGATGGGGTTCCTGAAATTATATGTGGTTCTTCCTCTCCAGGAAATATCCATGATTCGCTAGGAATACCCTACAGCGATTATAGTTCATGGTTTTTTTATTTCGACCATCAGCTTCGTTTCATCATTCCTCCCATCCAAAATTCAAATTTTCCCTCAAAAACTGGTGTCACAGCATTTACTAGCAATGAGGGGAAAAAGTTTATGGCAGTATTGCAAGAATATTTATCTACCGGCACTCAAGACCTCATTTTTTATCATACGGATGGAAGGCAACATGCTAAAGTTTCGTTTGGTGATTCTCCGGAAGAAAAAAACCATACAATTCTGATTCCTTGCATACTTGAGGGATTACCCTACTTGCTTGTTTTTTCGAATAACGGAGTCCTTCATTTCGTTAACGAAAAATTAGAAACCAAACAACTGGACACAGAAGAAGACCTGTATTCGTTTTATCGTATCATTGATTTGGATGGAAATGGCACTCCTGAGTATATCTTTATCAATGAAATCGGAAATCGCATTACTATCCTCGATCAACATTTTATCCATCCAGTCGTAATAAACTCTCATCAGAAAGCCACCAATAGACTTCCGTTTGCGGTTGGGGTTAAGCACAATGGCTCAGAACAGAATTTATTTTTCATTAAAGCGGATGAAATCCTGTACTACTACAAATACAAAAAAGATGGGCTTTACTATATGAAGTACCCTTTGTGGTTGTTGGTTTATCTATTGATTACAGCAATTTTTTGGGCGATTCAGCGATTACAGTCGATGCAAACCAAGCGCAAACTACAAACAGAAGAAACCATCAACAGCTTGCAAATGCGAACCATTAAAAATCAACTCGACCCCCATTTCATGTTCAATGTACTTAACGGACTGGCCAACAACGTGGCTATTGGTAACACGGCAGAGGCGCATAATCAAATTCTCAGATTCAGCAAGTTGATGCGCGCTTTAATGCGCAAAAGCGACAGGATTGACACCAACCTGAAAGATGAGCTGGATTTTGTGGAAAGCTACCTGGAACTGGAGAAATTCAGATTTAAAGAGGATTTCGAATATTTCATTAAAATCAGCGAGACGACAGAGTTGACCACCCGCATTCCTAAAATGCTGGTACAACTCTTGGTTGAAAACGGAATAAAACACGGATTAAGGAATAAAACAGGACTAAAACGCATTCACATTGAAGTAAATAGCCTTAATACGAAAACTCAAATTTTAATCACCGACAATGGCATTGGACGCAAGGCAGCATTAAAATACAAAACAGAAAGTGGCAAAGGTCTATCGATTTTGCAAGATATGGTGAGCCTTAATAAAAAGCTGGGAGGAAAAGAAATTCAGGTAAATTATACCGATCTTTTCCACAAAGACGGTACAAGCGCGGGCACTAGGGCAAAACTCTTGTTTTAGTTCCAGTTCACCCAATGGTTGGTTTATTTCAGGTCTTTTTTAACCTTTTTTGCAGTATCATCAACTCCGTCTTTGATATCTTCAGCAGCTTCGCTTACTTTATCCTTGGTATCATCTGCCGCATCTTTGATACTTTCTTTGGCGTCGTCCATGGCATCTTTGGCGTCATCTTTCATGTTCTCCACTTTTTCTTTGGCTTTTTCAGCCGGAGTTTTGGGCTGTCCACAAGAAACTAAAAACAAGCCCAATACAAAGGTTATAGCAAGTATTTTAAACATTTTCATGATGAAATAATTTGATTCATAAATTGATTCTTGTCAAACGTACACAAAATTCAGTAGAATCACAAGTTAAGGGATTAACCACCTGTTCCATTTCGTACACTTACCGCACAATTGTGGTCGTTAAAGTGTTTACTTCCCAAAAGCAAAACGCAATCTATCTACCTGCATTACTGTGATTTAAAAATTCTTGCACGCTTGTTGATACGTCTATTACAGAGTCAATACAAATACCGAAATATAATTTATCCATCATGATACGCAATTACTTCAAATTGGGCATACGGAATCTTATCAAGCAAAAATCCTATTCCATTATTAACATCATCGGGCTTTCCATCGGAATTACCGCTTTTCTGCTCATTGCCTTACACATACAATACGAAGTATCGTTTAACAAAAGTATTCCACAATCGGAGCAACTTTACAGATGTGTTGAAATTCAACAAGCTCCCGGAGTTGGCGAACAGCATGTGGCCGTTACCATGGGACCTTTAGGACCAGCATTGGTAGATGATTTTCCCGAGGTAGAAAAATCGGTAAGGATGTTGTATTGGGGCGCTCAACCTTTACAATATGAAGACCAGTTTTTTGATCAAAAATATGTGGTTTTTATCGAGCCTTCAGTTTTTGATTTGTTTGGTGTGAAGTTAATATACGGAGACACTTCAAATGCATTAACAGAACCCAATTCATTTGTTCCCTCAGAAAAGCTGGCCATAAAATTGTTTGGCTCAGCAAACGATGCCATGGGGAAAGTAATACAAATCAACAGCAAGCCCTTTATGGTAACCGCAGTAATGGAAGATCAGTCTGAGCAATCGAGTTTCAGATTGGAGGCCCTCATCCCCTATGAGTATATGTCCTCAAAATTCGATTGGCTTAATGGATGGCACAACAATTCCATTGACACCTATGTACGTTTGCGCGAAGATGCCAACCTGGATGAGTTGAAAGCCAAATTCCCCGATTTTGTCACTAAATATGCAGGTGATGAAAACCCCGAATGGCAATGGCAATTGTATTTGCAACCAGTTAACGAGATTCACCTTAAATCGGGGCACATCAAATTCCAAATAATGAACTACAATCAAGGCAACATCAACATGGTATATGTTTTTTCCATTGTTGCACTGCTCATTATATTGCTGGCCTGTGTAAACTTTATCAACCTTGCCATAGCACAGACAGTTAAACGATCGAAGGAAGTTGGCGTACGCAAAGTAATGGGAGCCGAACGGGTTAATTTAATTGGTCAATTCTTGGGCGAATCAACCATTCTTACACTGATTTCAATCATTTTCGCCTTGGTTATGGCAGAGTTTCTATTGCCTGCTTTTAACCAAATTCTAGGAACATCCTTTCGCCTTGATTTCTTCGGTAACTGGATTTTAAACATCGGACTACTGATCATTCTACTGGTAGTGAGCCTAATAGCTGGGTTTTATCCTGCTTTTTATCTGAGCAGACTAAATCCCATTTCGGTTTTACGCAGCGGATCGGGTGCTAAAGGCAGTTCTTCAGCCTGGCTAACTAAAGCCCTGGTCATTTTTCAGTTTATTATTTCCATTGCCATGATTTTCAGCATCTCCGTTATTTACGATCAGTTTAACTACGCCCTCACCAAAGACAAGGGCATCAATTACTCCAATGTGCTTTCGGTAAAACTGTACGATAAAAATGACCAAACGAATGTGAACTACCTAAAAAATGAATTTCGTAAAGATCCCCATGTATTAGATGTGGCTTTTGTGAGCGATATCAATGGAGTAGCCGGTTCACAATCATCTGTCCATGTGGATGACACCACGGAGACTACAGTAACCATGAGATTCGGATTTGTGGACTACAACTTTTTCGATATGATGGAAATTCCCATTGTTTCCGGAAGGAACTTTGACAAGGCCTATGCTTTTGATGATAGTTCGGCTGTAATTCTAAACAGAGCTGCAGTTGCCTATTTAGGATGGAAAGATCCCATTGGAAAACAATTCAGACCTTTTTTGGATACCGTTACCAAAATGAAGGTGATTGGTGTGATCGAAGACTATCACTATTATTCTATCCATTCAAAAATTGAACCTGCCATTTACTCCATCCGACCCGATCGATCGTATATGTTGGCGGTTAAAATAACTGAGTTGAATAAGGAAGAAACCATTGCGTATCTTGAAGAAGTATGGAACAATCATTTTCCGGGGATACCTTTTAGCTACAATATGGCCAGCGACCGACTTCGACAAGAATATAATGATGAAGAAAGTACATTTAAAATATTTTCGATGTTTACTTTTTTGTCGTTAATTATTTCATGCCTTGGTTTATACGGATTAACGGCACTTACAGTGGAAAGAAGGAATCGTGAGATTGGCATCAGAAAAGTTTTTGGAGGTTCCATCGCTCAAATTTTGAAATTGGTAACGCTAAATTTTGTACAACTCATTCTATTGGCCGGACTTATGGCCACACCATTGGCATATTTCCTGATGAACAAGGCCATGAACAGTTTTGCCTATCACATTACCATTACATGGAAATACTTCCTGATTTCCATTCTGAGTGCCCTTTTGGTGGCGATTATTACCATTTTCTACCATGCATTCAGAGCAGCTACTTCAAATCCGGTAGATGTATTGAAGTACGAATAAATTCTGACATGAACCTAAACGCCGGTTTAGTCGGCATTAATCAGTTGGTCCGGAAAGCTGATGAATCAGGCTATCTTCGATGAGCGACTTAATTCTAACCACTTCGTTTGTATGGCTATTGGGAATGGTCATCGACAATACATATTGCTGAATTTTCCAATCGTTGCCCTGCTTAACCAATACGCCGGAGCCTCTACAGATTTTCATTTGGGTATCCAACAACTCGTCGAACCAGGCAATTTCTCCTGCAGGGTGAAAATAAACATGCCGGTCGATGGAGGTAAAACTCCAGGCATTTCCTCTGTCGAAGAAGGGTTTGGCCCAAATCATGAATTCTTTTTTGTTCCAGTTTTCGGTGGCATCTGTCCCCAAAAAAGTAGCCTCATCAGCAAAAAAGGCGAAATACTTTTCGAAATCGGCATGAGCAGCCGCCACATTGAAGGCGTCGAGCATACTGCAGATCAACAGACTATCTTTGGTTATGGGAATCGCTTCAGCGGAAGAAATCACCGAAAGGTTGTTGTTATGAACTTCATTTGGAGAACAACCCATCAGGAATACAAGTCCAAAGCCGAATACGATAAAAAGGATTTTGATTTTCATGGAAGATCGTTTATTTGTTCAAAATTACGGCATTTATTGGAAATGAGGTTTGTCGCTTTCTAACACAAAGACCAATTATGACCAGTATTCAAAACCCACTAAAAAATGTCTCACCGCTATATTTTGGTTTTGGCATAGTAGTGAATGGATTTTAAAAAGTGGTATGGTTTTCCCATATCACAAACCAATTGCGAACGTTGATACTGCTCCACTTTAAATGTATTGTTGGTCAGGCGTTCATTTTTTTCAAGAAAATCGAGACATACCAAACCCCTGCAAATAAACAAAGCATTTATTCGTTTGAAGGTGTCTTTGTTTTTCTTAGGGTAAGGTAAATGATCTATCAAAGCCAACACTTCATTCATTAAGCCGATATACAATTGGCGGAGCTCCTCAATTTTTAAGGTTGTGGTAGCCAAGGTTCTTACACCAGCTTGACGATCCTTGTATACATCAAAAATATCATTTTCCAATTGGCCAATAGCCCCAAGCTTTCTTAACATTGTTACCTCCTCCGGGCTCAGATTTTCATGAAATGTACTCCGGTAAAACAACAGAGAACCACCCCCTTTTTCCTGAGTAATGCTCCAGATGCGTTCCCGACTTATTTCGGAAGAAACCTGCAACTTACTCAATATCTGAGCCTCATACACTTCAAATGCATACTTTTTTACCAGAGGAACATTGGCAGAGTGATCCAGTGCTTTTCTGACAAAAGTTAAAAAAAGCTTCTCGTAATTGTTGCCACCTTCAACTTCATAAGGAATCTCAATAAACTTTCGGATAACCTCCAAAGGAAGATTTCTTTTATCAAAAAGATCATCAAAAAGTCCGGTACAGGCACCAAGGCAAGTAACAGAAAGCCGCTCATCTGCCGACATCTTTCGTCCACGTAAGGTGCAATACGATTCGCCCAGCATGGCGGTAACGGCCACACCATAATAGCCTTTTATTTTTCGGTAGTCATGTTCATCAAGGCTTCCGTCATCATTCTTTCGGCTATTTAAAATATCATCCCCCAACGTTTGGTCCAAAAATTTTCGCTGTTTTTTAATGTTAAAAACAAGCGCAAACAGCAATTCCAGTAAATGTATCAGGTTACTGAAATAGTTTCTCATGGGTGTTAATTAGAATGAATGAAAGCATTGCATTTCGGTTATCAAAGCAAAAGTAGCTTTTGTATGGATATCGCAACCGTAAAACAAGATGAAGATACGTTAATTATCATTAAAAAGACCTTTTAACGCACAATATTTGACAGTTAGGCTTTGTTTAGGCAAGATATAAAACAGCGTTTTCAGACCAGGATTTCCAGTATTTCTTTAATTACCTCACCCCTCATACCAGCCCCCACAGCACAGTACCATAGGTACGACCGATATCCTAACGATGGAATTTATTCCATCGTAAATGACCTTGTTCCTATTCCACCCGACGGGTTTTGATCAACCCGGCGGGAGAGAGGATCATTCAAATGACAATTATTCTCAACTACTCATACCTCAGTGCCTCCACCGGATTTCTGCGGGCTACTTTTATTATTTGCAAACTCACCGTTGTTAGGGCTATTAGCAACGCTAGCAATCCGGCTGAAAGAAAGATCCACCAACTTACCGTTGTTTTGTAGGCAAAATTCTGAAGCCATTGCTGTGAAAAATAAAAGGTTAATGGAGTAGCAATGATAAAGGCAATGGCCACCCATTTGATAATATCTCTGTTTAATAGCAGTATAATTTCATTGTTCTTTGCTCCATTCACCTTTCTAATTCCGATTTCTTTGGTCCGTTTTTCGGTCATAAAAATGGAAAGCCCCATTAAGCCGAGACTAGCCACTATGATTGCCAATATGGAAAATGCATTGATGAGCTTCAACAATAACTGTTCAGAAGCATACTGAGCATTCAATTGCTCATTTAGAAACGAATAAACTATGGGCTGACTGGGATAAATTTCTTCCATTTTTTTATGAATCGAAGCAATTGTTTCCTTTGCTTTATTCTGTTCGAAACGGGCCAGAACATATCTATTGACACGATCTTTAGGACCCCGCACGAAAAATGCAAAACTCTCAATTTCAGCATGCAGCGAAGTATAATGAAAATCATCAACAACACCGATGATTTTAAAGTCAGTAAGGCTATTTTCATCAGAAGAGTCGTTGTTATTAGAAAAATCACCTGAGGCTATCTGCTCATCAGAAAACACTGTTTTTAATTTGTTGTAGAATGTACGGTTAATGATCCACCCGTCGGTGGCAGTTTCTTTGAGGTCGGTGGTATAGAACAGGGGCTTAATATCCAAGGTTTGTATGGCATATTTATCGATGAAGCCAAACTTAAATGGGAAGGAATTCTCTCCCGTTGTGAAGGTCATATCCTGAAATTTGCTTCCCGGATAATGATTGGCAGTAGCCGTGCTCGTAATACTTGGCTCCTTTAACAGCTCGGCTCGGAATAGTTTTACCTTTTCATTTACCTGAGGTATTTTTATGACAGCAACATTGTCGCTGGAATAGCCCAATGCTTTATGCTCAATAAAATTCATTTGTTTATTCACCAGCAGAGCAAATCCCGTTAAGGCAATAACCATCACAAACTGGAAAATAACCAAAGGTACGGCAGCTTTGATACCTTTAGGTTGCACATTTTCGTTTATGACAGTTTGCGTTTTAAACAAACTTAAAGAACTGAGAACAGACACTACCACCACAACAACAAAAAACAAACAAATTGAAATAAACCAAAATGCCGGACTTCTAAATGGGATAATCCAATGGGCAAAAAAATGCTCTGCAAGAACAAATTTTAAACTTGCCAGCAGGGAAATTGCAATAAAAAAACCCATGCTCACCGACAATAGTACCTCAATGGTTGTTTGTCCCAACAGATGAATTTTATTTCCACCCAGCGATCGAATAATTAAATTCGATTTTCGATAATAAGTACTTCTGGCTATATGCATAATGATAAAATTCATTAAGGCAATTGCAAATATTAAAAAGCACACCAACAGCAGAATATTGAGCGACGAGCGGCGAATGGTTGGCTGCTTTTCGTCAGACAAACCCTGTGTAAAATGTATATCACTCACAGGTTGCAAATGATGATTTATGGCCTCTAACGGTGGGCCATGCACAGCGCCTAAAATCGGTTCCAATTTTGTTTGAAGACTTTTCTCCAATGCAGAAATATCAGCATGAGGATAAAGTTTTACATAAATCACACCCCCGAAAACCTTACGTGACTTCATGATTTTCACGGTAGGCTCGAAATGTCCTTTCTGAGAAAGTAACATGTCAATTTTTATATGAGATGCTTCAGGCAATGGTTCAATTATGGCTGTTATGGTATAGGCAATAAGGCTGTCCTGATTGGCTGTAAACGATCGCAACAGCACTGTTTTTCCAAGCGGATCGCTGTAGGGGTATAGCTTTGATGCAAACTCAGGTGTTACCATCATGGTGTTGGGATCGTTGATGGACTCCCTATTCCCGGAAATAACGTCTATTGAAAAATAATCCAAAAACGACTTGTTAACAAAAACGGCGTCCGTTGACTTAATTTTAGCCTCGTTTACAAATACATCCTCTATATTATGCTTGTTATAAATTGTTGTGTGTGACTCAATTTCAGGGTAATCTCCCAAAACATCATCAAAAGCTGCAAAAGTGTTTGTATTGTAGGTTCCATCCCCGTAGCGCGTAATAATGCGATAGCTATTTTCACCATTGGGGATATATTTATCGAAACTAAAATGATAAAACGTAAATAACAGAATGGCCAGACTAACAGCCATGGCAATGCCCAGTCCTCCAATATTGATGGCCGAATAGGCCTTAAACATGAGTAATCGTTGAAAGGCAATTTTTATGCTTTTTTTGATCATCTTAGTGTAATTATTTGATTATTCATATTTTAACGACTCAACCGGATTAACATAAGCTGCTTTTATGGAATGATACAGTACCGACATTAACCCGATAAACAAAGCAACAATCCCTGACACGACAGGAATTAACGTGCCAATCTCAACCCTATAGGCAAAAGTTTCTAACCACAAATTTATTAACCAGTAGGATAATGGGATGGCAAAAACAATGGCAATTACAATTAAGTAAGCAATATCTTTATACAATACCCATACAATTTGAATGATTGAAGAACCTAGTTGTTTTCGGATGGCCACTTCTTTGGCTCGCTGAGCAATGGCGTAAAACGACAAGCCCATTAAACCCAGACAAGACAACATAAAACAAATGATGGAAAATAATTTGATCAATTTAAACTGATTTACCTCCGTGGAATAGGAAGCTATTATCTTTTCATCCAGAAAAGAATATTCAAAAGGAATTTGAGGAGCTACTTCCGTGAAAACACTACCAACATCCTCAACCGCATTAAATAGTTGGTCGTCATTGATTCTTACATGCAAATAACCTCCGGGTAAAAGCACCATCACAATGGGCTCCACCTGATCGTGCAAGCTACTCATATTAAAATCTTTAACAACACCAATTATTTTTCCTTCAGGCCATTTAAAATATCCTCCGTTGATTATTTGCATACCCTTACCTGCTGCATGATCCCAACCCATATGTTTTACAAAAGATTCGTTTACGATATAGGCTGATTTTGCGTCAGACGCCCTGTTTTCATCAAAATCTCTTCCTTCAACGATCTGCATTTGCATTGTTTTGATGTAGTCAGGATCTACTATTAACCAATTAAATAACTGTTCTTCAAAACCCGTGGCTGATTCCACACTAAAATTACACATCAATTCTTGCGTATTGGGAAGAATATAGGCGGTGGAAGCGGAAATTACTTGTGGGTTTTCAAGCAATTTTTCTTTTAGAACCGATATCACTGAATTGTCCAACTTGTCGACAGGAATCACCATCAGGTTATGTTTGTTGAATCCCAGATCCTTGCTGTTGATGAAATTAATTTGCTTATTCATGGTTAGAACGCCCATTAGGACACTAACCGAAAGAATAAACTGAAAAACAATGAGTGCTTTACGATAAAGCACACTGTCTTTTTTACGTTGATAGCTTGAACCAACACTGCTGATGACCGGAATTGATGCCAAATAAAAGGCAGGATATATTCCTGACAATAACCCCACAAACAATGCCAGACCGAAAGACATGAGCAGCAGATTCGGGTTTTCGGAAAAGCTAAATGCGAGTTTTGCATTGAATAGCTGGTGTAGATAATTGGCATCGATAATAAACCTCACAAAAACGATACTGATCAAAAAGGCAATCAGCGTTAAGGCTATGGATTCGAAGATAAAATAGCCGATCAGCGTTTTTTGCTTGGCTCCGAATATTTTTTTTAATCCAATTTCTTTTGTCCTGTTGATGGCAAAAGCGGTGGACATATTGATGTAATTAATGGCAGATATGAGGATGATAAACAAGCCCACTATTCCAAATATGTAGGCATAGGTTCGGTTGCCTTGAGGAAAATCCTGCGACAAATCAGAGTTATAATGAATATCTGCCAACGGTTCTAAAATGATGTCTATGGTGGCTTTAACCCTTTTTGACTGCTCTAACATATACTTATCGAATAAGAGCGGATATTTATCATATATTCCTTTTACGGATGCCTCTCTTTTTAACAACAAATAAGTATAGCAGGTTGTTGTGTACCATTGAGTGCCTACAGGCTTAAAACCAACCAAGGCGTCAAATTTTAGGTGTACATTATCCGGCAAGTCCTTTATTACGCCCGTGACCTCATAGGGTATGGTATCAAATTCAATTATTTTACCCATGGGATTGATATCTCCAAAATACTTATGTGCCATGTTGTTGGTCAGCACTATGGCATTTTCCTTACGGAAGCATGAATGAGGATTGCCGGCAATGAACTCATGTGTAAAAATGCGGAAGAAACTGGTGTCGGCATACATCATTTTATTTTCAAGAAAAGAATTGTCACCAGATTTAACAGAAACCTGATCCATGGGTCTGATCCGAACGAAGGATTCAACTTCAGGACATTCCTCTTGCAGCATAGGCCCTATTTTCTCAGACGAAACAGCTTCCTTCATCGACCTTCCTGATGAAGTCGTAAAATCATAACCGACCCTGTAAATTCGATCATGATTGATATGTTGCTTATCAAAGCTGATAAAGTTTTGTAAAAAGAATAAAATGACTATTCCACAAACCAAACCCAGGGTAAGATTAAAAATGTTAAAGAAATACAGATGCTTATTCTTTCCAATGATTTTAAGTGTCAATTTTAAATTCTTTTTAAACATCTTGCATCCTATTTTTTTACTGAGGAAATCTTTAATTGAGTTGGGGGCCTTTTTAAGTCCACCTTGTCAGAGGGCGGATCCTTTAATCGACAATTTGCAACTTTTTACTAATTATTCCTTCATTTGATATCAATCGATAATAATATAATCCATCAGGTAATTTCCCTTTATTAAAACTAATTTGATGCTTACCCTTTGTATGAACTTTATTGGTCAGCGTAAAAAGTTTATTGCCCAACTGATCATAAATACAAACCTTGGCATGTTGCGATTTGCTTAAATAAAATTCAACAACGGTATTTACTGAGAATGGATTGGGATAATTCTGCATCAATTGATTTTCAGACTCATTAAAACTCAAATCATCTATTCCAACTATTATTTCAGGGTCTCGCATTAAAATCCAATCGTTGGGGTCTATCTCAAGATTATCTGCGATACTCATGGCAATACTCCCATTTCCATTTACCATTTCTACGGTATGCTCTTCACCATTAATGGTAATGGGAACATTTAAATCTAAAGGAACATTCTGTTCAGTTAACCATTCAAAACTTGTTTGCTCAGTTTCTCTGGTTACTCTCAGTTGTGGAAAACTGGCTTCTCTAAAAAAGACAGACCAGAAAGGGTCTAACTCAATACCCGTAACCGCCTCTGCCTGGAATTTTAAATCTTCCGTATCGACTAATCTACACTGTCTTCCATCCTCATTTCCTAAATCATCAGGATCAGGGTAGGCCCATCTTTTTAATAATTCAAAGAATTGATCATCACCTAAATGGTATCTTAAAGCGTGCATCACCAATGCTCCTCTGCTGTAAGGCTCCAGGAGATTAAATGCATCTGAGGCTATCATTTCTTCATATGGAGCCAACGGATTCATAAGAGGTCCAGGGTAATGATTTCTCATAAAATTGAAATAGGATTCCATTCCAGATAGATGCTCCACATATAAAGCCTCTGTGTAAGTTGCAATTCCTTCATGTATCCAAACATCGGCCCAGTTCTTGGCAGTCAATAAATTGCCCCACCATTCATGAGCCAATTCATGATAATGAATATAGTCAAATCCCCAACTATTGGTGGTAAAATCATGCCCATAAGCAATGATGGATTGATGCTCCATTCCCCAGTAGGGTGCATGAGCCCAGCCATGTTTATCTGTTCCGAATGGAAAAGGACCACAAGTTTCTTCGAGAAAATCAAATTCCTGCTGAAAAACATCCATATAATTTACAGCAGTTTCATAATCCTCGGGGAGAACCCAAAATCTAAAGGGAATATCGTTTCCAATGGTACTTTCATAGTCATCCTCAATCAATAAAAAGTCTGCAGCATAAAAAGTCACATTGTAATTATTGATAGGAACAGATACAAACCAATTATAAGTTGTTGTATTGTCGCCATTATCCTCAAATCCTAAATACTGACCATTGGATACACACACCAAAGGATTAGGAACTGTAAAACTGATATTCATAGAATCTGGTTCATCCGATGGATGATCTTTACAAGGCCACCAAATATCACCGCCTTGGTCTTCACAAGCTACACCTATCCATGGATCGCCATCGGAAGTAGTCTCCCAAACAAATCCGACATCCCATGGTGGGTATGGTGCTATTCGTGGAGCACCATTATAGAAAATCTTACAGCTCACGATATCATCAGGATTAACCTCTTCAGGCATATCGATTTCGAGAAGCTCGTTTTGATGACTAAAACCTACTTGCTGAAAATTTGAATTGTTAATACTCGTTTCAATACTTGAAACAACAAAAACATCATCAAGATCCAATAAAAGACTATCGATGGGGTCGATGATGGTCACTTGACACAATAGTGAACCATCTATGGTCTGAGTCTCAGGGTCAATACTCAAATCTAAATAATAATAGGTCACATCGTAGGCTGCTTGTTCCGGTTTTAAAGGTCCACCAGAATCAGCATAAGAAATATTTGAAAATGCCATTTGAATGAATATGATGAGGACAAATTGGAAGTGTATTGCTTTCATAGGAATATCATTTTAGTCTTTTTAAACATGTTATTTATATTTATTTCATTTTCTAATCGTTAAACAATAATTCCAATCAGCATACCTTTACTCATACCTCAATGCCTCCACCGGATTCCTTCGGGCTGCCTTGATGGTTAGCCAACTTACCGTTATTAGTGCAATCAGAAAAGCGATGATTCCGGCCAGTGCAAAAAACCACCAACTAAGTTCAATTTTATAAGCAAAGTCTTTTAGCCATGTGTGCATCACATACCATGAAATGGGGGTCGCAATTACAAAAGCCATGGCAACCCATTTTAAAAATTTGTAGTTCAATATTTTCACTATTTCAAAAACGGTGGCTCCATTTACTTTGCGAACACCTATTTCTTTCACCTTGCTATTCATTAATAAAAATGTAATCCCAAATAAACCCAATATGGATATGAGAATAGAAATGCTGGTGAACAGAAATAATATGGTTGCAGTTTGCTTTATTTCGGCATACAAACTTTCGAATTTTGTATCCATAAACGAATAGTTGAAAGGAACACCGGGCATCAAGTTATTCCACAGGCTATTTAACTCTTCTATGGTTTTCTGAGTTTCCTGCGGCTTTAATGCGATAGATAGAGAGTAGTAGCTTTCCGCCCATTCTTTTGAAATGATTAAAGGCGGTATTTTACTGTAAATCAATCCTACATGAAAATCTTTTACCACCCCAATAATTTCATACTTCTCATCTCTAAACATCGATTTTCCGACAGCATTTTTCCAATTCAATTGCTTGGCCAAGGTTTCGTTTACGATAAATGCTTTTGCATCGCTGTTCTCACCCTCTCTGAAATTTCTTCCTTCAACCAGTTCCAACCCAAAGGTGGAAAAGAAATAATCATCAACAAAGAGGGCATTAAACATTTGCGGTTGTTTTATTCCTTCGGGTTGGTACCCATTTGATGTGGTTTCCAACCCGGGAATTCCAAAACTCGCAGAAGCATTGATAACGCCTGGTATTTTTTTTATTTCCTCGATAAGCACTTTCTGTTTTGCGCCAATGGATCCATGCGAAAGATTAATCATGTTTTCAGTCGTAAACCCCAAATCTTTATGCAAAGCAAAATTTAGCTGCATATAAACAATTAGCATGGAGGAGATAAGCCCGATGGTAATACAAAACTGAAAGGCAGAAATATAGACTAACTTTTTACCTCTAAAAGGCAATGAAAAATAGCTTCCAACTTGGGTTATAACTATTTTTCTCTTGAAGTCGACAAATTGAATTAAACTGGCCATGCCACTAATTGCAATTAAAGCAGCGACTATCAGAATCCAGTTTTTCTTTAATTGAATCGACAGAAAATCTGCATTAAATAACTGAGAAATAGAATTGCTAAACTCATAGATCAGGATAACCGAAGCCAATCCTGCGATTAAAAAAAGCAGTAAGGACTCAAGGTATATCTGTTTTGCAATCCCCGAATTACCTAGTCCAAAATAGTTCTTAATGCTAAATTCTTTTAGCCGAAGCGTTAAGGTCCCCGTAGATATGAAAAGGTAATTGATGATGGCAATGAATAAAATTAAACATCCAATGAACAACAAGATCATTACATATTTTCCATCCTTTTTATTGCTATCCCAATCTACGTCTGAGAATAAATGTATTTGACCTATGGGTTCCAAATAGAATACGCTAAGAAAACCAGCGTCCTCATTCTTCTTGTTTACTTTCTCCCATAAAAAATCGGGTAATTTTTCCTCAACGAGCGATTCTAATTCGCTTGAATAAAGCTTAACAAAAGTTGTGGCAGCTATTCCGCCATCCCAACCTACAACCACATCGGGCGCACCAATTAAAGTTTCCATTGGAAAAACAGCATCAAACTGAATATGAGAATTTAATGGAACGTCTTCCACAACGCCTGTTATTGTATAGAAATTATTGTCGTACTCGGTTACTTTACCCAATGGATTTTCGTCACCAAACATCCGCTTGGCTATTTTTTGTGTAAGTACAAGGCTGTGCTTATCCACCAAGAGTTGTTTGGGATTCCCTGAAAGTATTTTAAAAGTAAAAAAGTTGAATAAATTAGGATCGGCAAAAATTGCGTTTTTGAGCGCAATCTGTCTATCTTCAAATTTTAATGTGTTTACATGCCAATTGTTTCGAATCCTTACAACATCTTCTATCTCAGAAATTTCTTCCATCATGGCAGGGCCATAGGGCATTCTAATTGTAGGACTAATTTCTTTGTTATCAGTACTTGTAGCTATTTCATTTACACGAAAAATCCGTTCTTTATCCTCATGAAATTTATCGAATGAAAATTCAAAGCTTACATACAGTAAAATAACAACGGAGCAAGTAAATCCCAATATTAATCCGAATAGGTTGATGATAGTATATAACCTAAAATTTGAAAAACTCTGAAAGGCCGATTTAACACTATTTATCATGGTCAATATTTTTCTATGGATACATCAGAATCATTCATACCTCAACGCCTCCACAGGGTTTCGCGTGGCCGCTCTCCAACTTTGCCAACTAACGGTTAACACCGCTACTCCTAGGGCCAAAGCTCCTGCCAAAACAAAAATCCACCAGCTCAATGTGGTTTTGTAGGCGAAGTTTTGGAGCCAACTATTCATGGTGTACCAGGCAATGGGGCAGGCAATTACATACCCTATGGCTACCCACCTGAGAAAGTCAATATTTAGCATGAGGAGTATTTCGGATATTTTAGCCCCGTTTACTTTTCGGATGCCTATTTCCTTGGTTTTTTTAGCTACTGTATTCAATACCATTCCGAACAATCCCATGATGGTTAAAACAATGGCCAACAAGGAGAATGCACTGATTAATTTAGCTTGATTTTGTTCCCTGACATAGAAATGGTTGATTTGCTCTTGAAGTGTAAAAATGGATACCATTATATCAGGTGATATTTCTTTGAATAACTGAGTAACATTTGCTACTATCTCCTCATCCGTTTCGCCCGTTGTTTTAATGGCAAAAAGACTCATTTTATCCGGGTGCTGCTGAATAATAACCATTGGTTTAATGGGACTATGCATGGTGTGTGCAGTAAAATCTTTTACAATTCCCTGAATATGGAAACCATTGAAAAGTTCTCCTGCTGTCAAATCATACATTACAGCTGCTGATTCGTTAAAAATAAATTGATGTTGATTTTCTATGTATTCTCCAAAATAATCTCCTTCTATCAGTTCAATACCTAACAGCTCTATCATGCCTTTCCCCATGATTAAACCATCAAACACGATTTCCTCGTTATTTTCCGGGTTTCTTAAGCGAATGGGCAATGTCCAATTATAGGGAGGAATAAAAGACGACCCTGCGGTACGAATGACCCCGGGCAATTGTTTAACATGGTTATCTATGACCTCATATTTTTGAGCAAGTTCCGGAGTGTTCAATTCACAAATCATCACATTTTCCGGATTGATGGCTGTAAAGTTGGTTAAGGAATAATTGATTTGCTTTTTCAAAACCAAAACGCCAACCACCAGGATGATAAATATGGCAAAATGAAAACTAAGAAATGAATTGCTCCATTGTTTTGTCTTTGGGAGGCTTGAGTTTCGTTTATTTAGAAGGAGTACAGGTGAAATTCTGGAAATTTTTATTCCAACAATAAAACCTGAAAACGATCCTGTTAGCAAGGGTATGAGCGCTAGCAGCGGAATGGTATACCAAACCGAGAGGATTTGACTATCAAGGTTTCGTCCTAAAGTGCTGTTAATAAATGGTATTCCCAGCATAATAACAAATATTGCAGGTATCAAGCTCAAAAATGAAATGATATTGGCCTCAAAAAGCATTTGCTTGCGAATGGATGACGTATAAGCGCCCAAAGCCTTTTTTACACCAAACTCTTTTAACCGTCCCTCCATTTTTGCTTTGGTAAGAAAAATGTAGTTAAAAACGGAAATAATGAGAATAAAAAGGGCAATGGCTATATAATACTTCAACTCGTTGGCATTTCCTCGTCTCGAATAAATATCGGTTATATCTTCAGATTGTAAATACACATCAGTTGCTGCTTGCAAGCTAAAAGCTTGTTCTTTTTTCGATTCACCTTCAAATCGTTGCTTATAACGCTGAAGTTGTTCGGTCACATCTTCAACATTTGAATTCGTATTCAACTTTAAATAGGTTACGCATACATCTCTTTCCCAGTTTGTTTTAAAAGTTCCAATTTCAGACCCGTATTCGCCGAGGCGCTTATTGAATGTCCCCAGAAATTCATCAATCAAATCCGTATGCGAAATGAAATTGGGTGCAAGGGATGAGTTGGATGGAAAATCCTTGTAAATTCCACAAACAGTGAAGTTAATAAAATCGTTGTTCAAGCGTGCTTCCATCGTTTTATTCATGGCATCCCCATTGGGAAAGTATTTTCTCGCCATGGTTTCTGAGATGGCCACTTCATTTCTTGATTCAGCAATTTTTCCAATGATAAAATCAATACCCAAAATATTAAAAATGGAAGCATCGGCACATGCAAACCGTTCCTCCTCAATAATATCGTTTCCATTTTGGCGGATTTCAAATTCACCACTTTGATGATACCTGAAAAATTGGTCGATGGATGGGATATCATTTTTAGCAGCTTCTCCAAGGATGAATGGTGTATTGCTATTGATGCCATGGATTATCCTATAAACCTGATCGTTTTCAGGGATATATCTATCAAAGGAGTTTTCGTGCATGTATAACATTAAAATCAGGATAATCGACCCCAAACCAATCCCCAGCCCCAGCACACTTACCAAGGATTGTAC